>NZ_AYXJ01000042.1:0-49684 GCF_000681415.1 Pandoraea sp. E26 | reverse complement strand
GTCTTTTTGAAATGGTCTCTAAGGGCCTTTCGGAAGGCCATATCAAGCATGGGGATGGAAGCATCCGAAAACCAGTGGTTTGGTTGACGACCGACCCGCAAGCCGATGGCCACGGGTTACTGACCGGTCAGGAGAAGATGACCGCCAGTCGGCTCGCATACGTAACCCGCGTCGAAGGTACCGTGCCCAAGAATAGCGTTGTCTTCAACAAGACGCGGATTCGCATCACAGTGGATCTGCCGGCTGACGATAGCTTGCTCATGCCGTTCGTGGACTATTATGCGCAGCGTGGCGAAAAGCCTGACGAAGCGAAACTCATGGGGCTATCCGCCTACGTCGAGAATCCTTGGCGCCTACCCCGGGCAAAGCAGCGACATTTGATGAAAAACACGGCCACAAAGGAAAACTCATGGTGGCTGTCATTTGGCCCGATCTCCGCCAGTGCGATTACGCGAGTGGAATATAACGGTCCTACTGGATTCGTTGACTATGAATTCGAGATTCACGGGAGACGGCCATTCCAAGACGCGGGATTTGTGGCACCCTGCGCAGCGACCTTGCAATCTCTGCGCCCTTTGATGCACTGCCAACATCCTTTCGAAATCCCGAAGGCCTTTGCGTTCTGCGCGGACCCGAAACAAGCCGCATGCGTGGTCATTCGAGGTGGCGGCAAAGACTATGTTTTTGACTTGGTAAATGGCGCTCCGTTGTATGGCACGAGCCACCCAAACGGTCCTGCGCTATCTGCCTGGGTGCGGCAGCACTCATCCGAACTGTTGGATTGCTGGGCCGAAGCCGTTGACATCTACAAGACGTATTACCCCAGTGCGGGAACCCCCCGCTCCCAACGGCAACTCAACCCGTAGGGCGAAAAGCAAGAAGCCCGCGTCGAAAACAGCTCCTAAGCGGATTCAGGGCTTCTTGGATGCTGCTTTCTACAGCTTCCGACCTCCTCGGAGATTCAAGTCCAGCCGCTCCCCATCCTCACGGGCCGTCGGCGATATACGACCCTATCCACAGGCTGTAGCTGGTAGAAAAAGGTAGAAGAAAGGTAGAGGTTCCATTACGGCCCGGAGAGCCTTTACCAGCAAGGCTCTTTGGGGCAGTAGCGGAACGCTATCCCGAGAAAGCGGAATGCTATCCCGACATGCCGGCACGCTATCCCGATGACAGTGGAACGCTATCCCGAAGCCCAACCGGGTTGTCCACAACTCGCCGCATGAAAGACGTTTCCTGTTATATTCTTCCCAGGCTGTCGTCGCCTGCCGCACGCGCCCTTCGGGGCATGACGAAGACGATGTGTCAACGCACCTACCCCATTCCATAGTCCTTGTTTTCGATGGGCGGTCCGCAAAGCGTGCACCGGATTTGCCGCCCAGGAGAAAGCAATGGATACGCAGCAGTTGAAGCTGCTGGCCGGGCTCGTCCGCGGCCTTTTGCAGCGCACGCACCCCTCCCTTAGTCATGGCCAGGCGCTCGATCTAATCGCAGCACTGCCCGGGCTTCGTAACTGGCCCGAGGTTATGGCGTTCCCCGAACGTGTCGCCGCCACAGAGTTGGATACCACGTCGACCAACCGCCTAGCGTTCCGGATCAAGAAGCGCTTCGCGATGGACGTGACACCACAGGAATTGCTTGTCGCTCTATCGCCGCCCGGTGCCGTCGTCGCCCGCAGTGCCCCGCAGATCTGGCCGACGGGCCCCGTCCCGGGTGTCTACGTCACAACCTCCTCGGACGCGATCGACGCCCTGCTGGAAGCGTACGAGGACGCGACCGACGGCGCACTGGTCTACGCCGAGAGCGCAGGCAACGGATGGTCCGGCAGCATCGACTTAGGCGACTACGGGTTATGGTCGTCGGGCCTCGATCGGGTGCCCAGCGGCACGCTGCTGGTCGTCGGGCCGCTCAAGCTCGACCAGCAGTCGTGGAACAACGCTGGCGAGCGCCTCGAAATGGCCTGCAACCACGCCCTGAACTCTGGGCATCGCATCGCGGTTCTTCTCGACACCCCGACGCCGGAAACCATCAAGGAGGACGTCCGGTTGATCGTGACGTCACGCCCCAACCACACGGACCACGACACCGCGTTGATCGGCGTCGTCACCGATGCGGGAGAGCTGGAAGCGATCACTCCGTTCGCTCGGCCATGGCCACGCATCGAGCTGGTGCCCACCGTGGCCACGACGGACTCGTTTCCGGCCTCCGTTGTTGGTCCGCTGCGCGACGCCTTGGCGGGCAAGACGAGCGGCCTTGTGCTGTTCGGCTCGGGCGCCATCGAAGACCACGCTGCTATCCACCTGGTAGCCGCATCACTCGCCCTGACCGAACACGCGGGCCCAGCCGTTCGTGTCATGCCCCGGCACCGCTCCACTCCGTCGAAGGACTGGGACGTTCCGGACGCCATCCGGGCGCTGCCGTATCTGCCCTCAATCGAAAGCGCCTACGCCCAAGGGTACCGCCGGATCGTCTACACGCCGAGCTACACCCATTCGGACCGGCTGCTTGAGGCCAGCAAGGACGCATTGCTCATCAGCGGGGCTTACGGCAGCGACCTCTCGCAGGTGTTCATGGCCTCCGCCCGCTACGGTAACGCCGAGGAAGAGGAAAGCCTACTGAGCCGCATCATCGCCATCGCGGCCGCGGTCGACATTCCGACGAGCAGCGGCACCGCCTCAGTCGCCGACCTCTACATCGCGGACGGGCACGACGTTGGGGCGCTGAAGCGGTTTAAGGAGGTCGATGAGTTCCTGACCGCCCACCGCCTGTTGCGGTGGGAGGACGAGCTGACCCGATTGCTCAACACCGGTACGGTCACACATGAGGCCGTTAAGGAAGCGTTCCCGCGCAGCCATGGGATCGAGACGTTCCTAGCGAAACACAAGGCCCAACGCTCGCGTCAGACCGCGTGAGCACAGTTGCGCCCGGTGTCAGGCAAAGCGCCGGGCGCAACGGTTCGAGCACACCAAATCGGGGAACACTGCGGACGTGGCCTGGTTTCCGAACCGCCGACTGCTCAAGGCGTCAATCGACACCGTGGAGCGCTTCGTCGCATGGCTCGACGCGACCATCGAGACCAAGAATCTGACGGCCGCCGCGTGTATTCACCAATCCTGATGCGTCGCTAGTCCAGTTTCTTCGCTAAATCCTCTGCACGTGGGTGGTAATACCGCTTTAGCATCCGCAAATCGCGATGTCCTGTCACAGCTGAAAGCTCCAGCACATTGGAGAGCTTGTCTGCCAGACGCGACGCTGCCTCATGGCGGGTATCGTGGAAATGCAAGTCACTGAGAAATCCTGGGAGAGGCACCCTTCCAGCTTCCTCGCAATCAGCTGCGTATTGCTGCTGTGCTCTCTCAATCGCCCGCGCGAACCCCTTCCGGAGCGCCATTGCGGTAATAGCAAAGACGGGACCGACGGCACGTTCGCCAGTTTTGTCGGCGATATACGACGGTAGCGCCTTCAAGATGTGGGTAGCCCGTGTCGAAAGCGGCACCGTTCGCGCGTCCCCATTTTTCGTATCGGGCAAATAAGCAGTGCGTCGCTCGAGATCTACGTTTTCCCATCGCAGTGATAGCAGCTCTCCGCGTCGCATTGCTGTTTCAAGGGCCAGTTCGACGAGCGGCAGCAACCAAGGGTTCCGCGCACCCTTGCTGAAGGTTCCATCCTCCCGTCGCTCACCACCCGTCAGCGCGGCCATCAGGTAGCGCTCTTCGTCAGGTGCCAGCCGGCGATCCCGCGAGCGTGCCTTTTCCGGCCGCTTGATGTACGGAACCGGGTTTTCAACATGGATGCCCCACTCTCGCCGCGCATGGTTTAGCGCCGTCGAAAGCACGTCAATCTCCCGGTTGACCGTTGCCCCAGTCACCTCCTTGAGTCGGCGATCGCGCCACTTCGCCAACGCGGCGCTCGTTACGGCAGACATCTTCAGTTCCACGAGCGCCTTGTCGCGCAGCAGCACGTCGATCTTGACGGACTCGATCGCTGCCGACTTCTTTTGCGGCGTAACCTCCTTCTGGTACCGCCGGAGCACTTCCGCAAGCGTGTTCTTCTCCGCCTCACGACGATCAACGAACCCCGAGGTCTCCAGCTCTCGCTCGACGGTCCGCACCCACTTCTCGGCGTCCTCCTTGTACATGAAGGTGCGCGATTGCTGCGGAAACCCCTTCCGCCGCACCTTCGCCTGCCACTGCAGATCGCCTCGCTTGGTAATCGTGCCCATCCACCGCTGTCCCAAATTTGTCCCAACAAATACTACGATGGCGACATTAACCCCGTCAAACCGTCTTTTGGCTAACGCGTTCGGGACGTAGAGGCCGGAGGTTCGAATCCTCTCACCCCGACCAAACATTTGTATGACGAAGCAGCGGGTTATCCAACCCGCTGTTTTTGTTTGTGCGGTCGGCATTGGCGAATCCGTCGCCACTGTCCCTCGGTTCTGCCGCCAGGCTTCCACCGTTGCCGACCGTCGCTGCGGCAAGACGCACAAAACGCATCTCGCCGCACCTCTCTCACCTCCCCACCATCGTCCGCACAACCCCATCCCTGCGAATCAGGCCGTGGTAAAGCGCCGCCGCGAAATGCGCCAGGAATGTCAGAAAGAACAGATACGCCAGCACGCGATGCGCGACCCTGAGCCACGCAAACGTCACCGGACTGGCCGATACGATTGCCGGCAACTGCACGCCACCGCCCAGCGTCACCGGATACCCGCCCGCCGAGAGCATCGCCCACCCGATCAACGGCATCGAGATCATCAACGCATACAGCGCGACATGCGATCCATGCGCGGCCGATTTCTGCCATCGGGGCAGATCCTCGGGCAACGCGGGGGGCTTCGACGAAAACCGCACCACGATCCGCACACACACCAGCATCAGCACAGCGATTCCCAGTGGCTTGTGCAACGCGACCAGGAATTCGTGCCGCTCGGACACGGACGCCACCATCCCCACGCCGACGAACAGCATCGTGAGCACCATCGCCGCCATCACCCAATGCAACACGCGCGCCGGCAAACCAAACGTCGTAGAAGCCCTCATCACCGTCCCTCCGCACTCAATCGCGCCACACCGGCCACCCCGGCCACACCGGCCTCTTCACTCGTTCGGCGCAGATACGAATCCGCATACGCGGCCGACCTCGCCGCCAGCAACGGATCTCCGGATACCTGAATCCCCTGCGGCAGCACCGTGGGGTCGTAATTCACATCCCGGCACGACCCGCTGTCCTGCGGCGCCACGTGGTCAAGCACCAGCGTGCCTGCGTCGATCGTCGTGCGCTGCGCGGGCCAGACCTTCGTCGCGTCGTCGACCGGATCGCCGGGGGCTGCAAGCGTGACCAACAACTTCCACTTCTGCGCGCCTTGCGCGATGCGGCGCGTCAGATCCTGCGCCAGCACGTCGGGATCCGAAGCTGTCGCGACCTCGCCCGCGCCTGCCGTTTGCTCAGGCTCGACACGCCACCGCACCGCGCGTCGCTTTCCGGCCGCGTCGACAAAATAGAACGCGTTCAATCCGTAATAGCGCTCGGTGACGAAACTCGCGCTCGGCTTCGCCCCCTTGATCCAGTCGCGAAACGCAGCCGTCTCCGGATGCGCGTCGAAGAACGCCTTCACCTTCGCGGGGTCCGGCTTGCCGGTCTTCGGATCGGGCCGGGTCGCGACCGTCTGCTCGTAGAACGCCTGCGGCGTCGCCACCGGAAACACGGACATCGCGTTCATTCCAGTGCGCCATTGCTCGCCGTCCGGCGCCGTCAGCTTCAACGCCAGGCTTCGAATCGGCACGCTGCTGTCGGGCGCATACGGATTGCCGCCCGGCAACGCGAAGCGGCCGACTACTGGTGTACGCCCGGCCTTGAAGACCTGCGCGATGGAATACTCGCTCGCGGCGCCATTGCCTTCGAAGTACCCCGTCACACACACGCCCTTCGCGTGATTGCGCCGAAAGCCGGGATACACGCCGCTGTTGGCCTGCAGCGCGTCGACGAGCCGATGCGGCGTCAGGCGCGCGGGTGCGAGCCAGCCGCCGACATACCCGAACGCGACGGCCACGCCAGCCACCGCGCCGCCGATCACGGCCCAGCGCCACGCGACACGCGTCGGCGGCTGCGAGGAAGAAGATTGCTCCATGAATTCACTCCCGATCGTCAGATCATTGTCGAACGCGCTTAGGACGCTCCCCGCGCCGCCTTATTCCATCGACGAAATTTTTCGTATGCTGATGGAATAGATGACGCCGACCGGCGTCTTACGTGGCATCTCCATGCTTTCGGCAACCGGCCCGGCCATGCCCTCAAACGCTCCCGACGACGACGCGTTACGCGAACTCATCCCCCGGCTGCGACGTTTCGCGCTCTGGTTGGCGCGCGACGTCCACGCCGCCGACGATCTCGTGCAGGCGACGCTCGAGCGCGCGCTGTCGCGCTGGACGAGCCGCCGCGAGGATGCATCGCTGCGCAGCTGGTTGTTCACGATCCTTTACCGGCAGTTTCTCGACGGCAAGCGCAGCGCGAAGCGTTACGCCTGGCTGCTTGGCCGCATCCGCGACGACGACGAGTCGCACTGGCCCTCCGCCGAACGCGAGGTGGCCGCGCGCGCGACGCTCGAAGCGTTCGGGCGGCTGTCCGACGAGCAACGCAGTCTGTTGCTGCTCGTCGCGGTCGAAGGCTGCACTTACCAGGAAGTCGCCGATCTGCTCGATGTGCCGATCGGCACAGTGATGTCGCGGCTTTCACGCGCACGCCAGGCGCTGCGTCAACTGAGCGACGGCGAACCTGCCACCCCTTCTTTGCGGTTGATGAAGAAATGAACATCCGTCCCGACGAACATGATCTCCAGGCTTATGTCGACGGGCAGCTCGACGACGAAGCGCGCGCTGCCGTGGAACGTCATCTCGCGTTGCATCCGGCACAGGCTGAGCGGGTCCGGCAATGGCGCCAGGATGCACAGCGACTGCGCGCGGCGCTCGAAGGCGTGCGCATGCCAGGCGACAATCCGGCGCTCGATCCGCGTGCGATCCGCGCGCGCCGCTCGGCGCGCTCGCGCATGCGGTTTGCGATGGCCGCCTCTTTCGTGTTCTGCATCGGACTGGGCACGTTCGGCGGATGGCAGGCGCGGGGCTGGAGCGCGTCACCGGGCGTGCCACCGATGAGCGATGCGGTCGAGGCGTACCGGATGATGGTCGTGGATGGGACGGCGAAAGTGGACTTCAGGCCATCGAGCGCGGGCGAATTGCAGACGTGGCTCACCACGCGCGTCGGAAAGTCGGCAGTGTTGCCCGATCTGAGCGCGGCGGGATTCCGACCGGTTGGCGGACGCCTGTTCGCGACCGGGCACGGCGCCGCCGCAATGGTGCTGTATCAGGACGATGCGGGACGCACGCTGAGCTTCTACCTGAGACCGCCGGAGTCGGCGCAGCATCTGATGGCGGCCGGCGAACGCATGGACGGACAGTTGCTCGCGCGCTACGGGTCGGTCAACGGAATGAATTACGCAGTGGTCGGTCCGGCGGACAGTCTCGCGCAAAAGGCCGTGGTCCGGGCGCTGAATCAGCAGACGTGAGCCGTTCGGGCCGGGCCCCCCGTCGTCCGCCGCCGAGACGCCAAACGCCGCGATGCCCTCTGCTATAGTGGCAACTCATTGTGAACCCCCTGCGCCATACGCGCACCCCATCGCTTGGAATCCTTGCCCTTATGGGCGCAGCTTTGCGCCGTCGCTCTCCTGATCATCTGCTCGGGATTCTTTTCCATTTCGGAAACGAGCATGATGGCGCTCAACCGTCATCGCCTGAAGCATCTCGTGCGCATGAACGTGCACGGTGCCCGGTCGACGCAAGGGCTCCTGTCGCGCACCGAGGATCTGCTCTCGACGATCCTCGTCGGCAATAACGTCATCAATACCGTCGTTCCGGTGCTCACCACGTCGATCGCGGTGCGCTACTTTGGCAACGACGCGCTCACGCTGTCGATCGCGACCGCCGTGATCGCGCTGCTCATCATCATCTTTGCGGAAATCGGTCCGAAGATCGTCGGCGCGACCTATCCCGAGCGCATCGCGCTCTCGGTCAGCATGCCGCTCAAGCCGATCGTCACGGTCGCCACGCCCCTGGTATGGGTGCTCAACGGATTCGTGCGCGGCCTGCTGCGCGTGCTGCGCATCGACACGCGCCGCGCGGCCGGCGACGTGCGCCTCACCACCGAAGAGCTGCGCACGATCGTGCTCGAGGCCGGCAACTACATGCCGACCAAGCCGCGCAGCGTGCTGCTCAACCTGCTCGATCTTGAGAACATCACCGTCGACGACGTGATGGTGCCGCGCGCGCGCATCGAGGCGCTCGACATCTCCGCGCCGCTTGACACCATTCTCAGCCAACTCGAGACGTGCTACCACAACAAGCTGCCGGTGTACGACGGCGACATCGATCGCGTGATCGGTATCCTGCCGGTGCGCCGCACGCTCTCGGCATTGCGTCATCCCGACGACCTCTCGGCGGACACGTTGCGCGCCCTGCTCGTCGATCCGTATTTCATCCCGAGCGACACCCCGGCCCTGCGTCAATTGCAATACTTCCAGGAGAACCACCGGCGTGTCGGCCTGGTCGTCAATGAATACGGGGAAGTCGAAGGCCTTGTCACGACGGAAGACATCATCGAGGAGCTCATCGGCGAGTTCACGACCAGCGTGCCGGGGGCCGGCGGCAGCCGTTCCGGTTGGACGACACAGGGCGAGTGCCTGGTGGGTGGCGGCGTGGGACTGCGCGACCTGAACCGGCGCCTGGGGCTGCATTTGCCGACCGATGGCCCGAAGACGCTCAACGGCCTGATCCTCGAAATGCTGCGCGAAATTCCCGAGGCGGCCGTCAGCCTGGAGATCGGCGACGTGCGCATGGAGATCGTGCAGATCGACAACCAGGCGATCAAGACGGTGCGCCTGTTCAGGCCCACGGCACGCACGCCGTCTCGCGACTAGACGCGCATCGGCAGGTCGATCACTGCGCGTGACGACGCTCATTTTTCGGGCAATTCCGATTGAGCCAGCCCGAGGTTTTGACGAGACTGGAGCCTCACGAAGCTCTCGTCATTCCTTGCCATGTCCTTGCATCCTTCCGATGCTGCCGCGGGGGCGCCCCCGTCCGGTCGCACGATCGCCCCTTCGCCGGCAGCGCTTGACATCGAGGTCTACGCGTCCGGTAACGCCACGTCGCCACTGCGCCTGCTCGAACAGGTGCTGAGCGACGCGATTCGCGCCGGCGCTTCCGACATCCACTTCGAGCCGATGGCCGACCGCTTTCGCGTTCGGCTGCGCGTCGACGGGCAACTGCAGGAGCATCACGACGTGCCCTTGCCGTGGCGCGACATGCTCGTCTCGCGAATCAAGGTACTGGCCAACCTGGACATCGCGCAGAAACGCCTGCCCCAGGACGGCCGCATGGTGTGGCGCGACGCGGGAGACCCGGTCGAATGCCGGGTGAGTGCCCTGCCCACGTTGTACGGCGAAAAACTCGTGGTGCGGCTGCTCGACGGCGCCAAGGTCCCGTTGTCGCTGGAGGGGCTCGGCTACACGCCGAAGCAGTATCTGGCGCTCACACGAGCGATCGCGCGACCGCATGGCATGATTTTGCTCACCGGTCCGACCGGCAGCGGCAAGACTGTCTCGCTGTACAGCTGCCTGCGCCGCCTGAACGACACGTCGCGCAATATCGTCACGATCGAGGATCCGGTGGAAATCCGGTTGCCGGGTCTCACGCAGGTCAATCTCAACGAACGGGCCGGGCTCGACTTCGCCACGGCCCTTCGCGCGTTTCTCCGGCAGGACCCGGATGTGCTGGTCGTCGGCGAAATCCGTGACGCGCAAACGGCGGAAATTGCCGTGCAGGCCGCCCAAACCGGACATCTGGTTTTCGCCACCGTTCACGCCAACGATGCGCCAGGCACACTGGCGCGCCTGTTCGACCTCGGTGTCGCACCGTTCAATCTCTCATCGACACTGCTCCTCATCAGCGCACAGCGGCTGCTGCGTCGCCGCTGCCCTGCCGGGTGCGAGCCGAATCGCGCTCGTGAGACGGCGGCACGCGCGGGCCACGCGTGCATGCGATGCCACGGCACCGGCTTCGCGGGACGCATCGGCGCCTTCCAGGTCATGCCAATCAGCGCGACACAGGCGACCAACATCGCGCAGGCGCGAAGTCCGCACGAACTGGCGGCCCAGGCCGAAAGCGAGGGTGTGATGAGCTTGCGCGAGGCAGGGCTTTGGCACGCGGCCTCGGGCACCGTCAGCAGGGAGGATGTCGATGCCATCACGCCGGCCTGACACCATCGAACCAGAGACGGACGCGGCGATGCGCACCCCGGCATTGGCATCCCCGGCGCTCACCCGAGCCGCGGACCGCCGACGGTTCAGGCAAACGCCGTGCCTGCATGGTTCGCCGCTGGCCTTGCGCGAATGGCGAGGTCACGCCTCATGACCCGCGCCACAACGAAACGCCGCTGGCACTGGGAGGGGCGCGATGCCGACGGCCAGCGCAGACGAGGCGAAGTGATCGCCAATGGCGAAGCCGCTGCACGACTCGCGTTGCGAAGCCAACGCCTGAGCGTCACGCACCTGCGCCCCGGGCGGCGCCATATCGCGTCGGGGCGTGTCGCGGCAAGCGATGCCACGGACTTCGTTCGACGCCTCGCCACGCTACTCGGGGCCGGGGTGCCGCTCACGTCCGCGCTCGACGTCCTCGCGCGCGGCGCGCACACGCGCGGACTCAGACAACTGGCATCGGATGTGGCGCTGGATGTCGGACTGGGGCACCCGTTGGCACAGGCGCTGGCGCGAACGAGTCGCCGCTTCAGCCGCGTCGACTGCCAATTGATCGCCGCCGGGGAACTCGGTGGGCAACTGGGCCCGACGTTGGCGCGACTGAGCGCTCAGTACGACCACACACGTGCCGTGCGCGAGAAGCTGCAACGCGCCCTGGCCTACCCCTTGACCGTGCTCGCCGTGGCGATCGTCGTTGTGGTCGCGCTGCTGCAATGGGTCATTCCGGAGTTCGAACGCCTCTTTGCCAGCGCCGCCGGCGGCGGCGTGCCGCTCCCGCCGCTCACCCGATGGTTGATCGACGTTTCACGCGCGTCACTCGTGAACGGGCCGTGGCTGCTGGCCGGTGCGGGCGGATGCGGCCTCGTGATGGCGGGCGCGATGCGGCGGAGCGCACGCATGCGCACAGCCATGGACCGCGTGTTGCTGACGCTGCCGGGCGCGGGTCGAATCGTGCGCCTGTTATGTGCGGCTCGTTGGGCGAGAACGCTCGGCACGCTGCTCGACGCCGGCGTTGCGCTGCCTGATGCGATGGACGCCGCCGCAGGCGCCTGCGGCAATCTCGTCATGCAGCGCGCGGCGCATGACGTGCACCGTAGCGTCGTGCGCGGCGGGCGCCTTGCCACGTCGCTCGAAGCCAGTGCGCACTGGCCTCTGATCCTGGCCCAACTGTCGGTAATCGGGGAGGAATCGGGTACACTCGGGCGCATGCTCAACCAGGCCGCCGGCCTGCTCGACGAAGAAGCCTCGCATGCACTGGTTCGTGCGTGCGCGACGCTGGAACCCATGATGATTACGTTTCTCGGCCTGCTGATCGGCGGCATGGTCCTCGCCATGTACCTGCCGATGTTCCAACTCGGATACGGTGTTGCATGAACAGCATGAATGGCTTCGCGGAACCGCTTCTCGTCGATTGGCTCGCGCAACTGGAACCCCATTGGCGCCTGGCCTTGTTTGCACTGGCGGGCATGGTGGCCGGGCTCGGCCTCGATGTCGTCATTCGCCGTGTGCCGGCAGCGGTCGAGCGGGCATGGCGCGAAGAAATGCAGGCCGCCGACTTCGTGCCGACGCCATTCACCACGGCCTCGGCAGCCGCGACACCTTCATCCCCCTGCACGTCCGGCGCACACGGCCTTCAGCGTGCGGCAGCGACGCATCAGAGCGAGCATCCCTGCGCCGCATTGACGCCCGGCGCCTACCTTTGCGAGCCCGGCCTTGCGGGATCCGCGACGGCGCCGCACCGTCGATGGCAGTTGTCGGCGCTCGCCGGCATGCTCAGCGCGGCGATCGGCTGGCGCTTCGGCCCGACCTGGCAGAGCCTTGGCGCGCTCGCGCTGGTCTGGACGCTCATCGCGCTCGCCTACATCGACTACGACACGCAACTCCTCCCCGACATTCTCACGCTGCCGCTGCTCTGGGCGGGCCTGCTCTGCAATCTCGGCCATTGGTTCGCGGCGCTGCCTTCGGCCGTCATCGGCGCGGCCGCGGGATACCTGAGCCTCTGGGCCCTGTACTGGGTGTACTGGTGGCTGCGGCGCCGCGAAGGCATGGGTTTCGGCGACTTCAAACTTTATGCCGCCCTGGGCGCCTGGTTCGGATGGAGCGCACTGCTGCAGATCATCACGCTCGCCTGCCTGCTTGCGGTCGGCGTAGCGGGGGCGGCGTGGCTCGCCGGACGACTGCGCAGCGACCAGATGTTCCCGTTCGGCGCTTTTCTCGCCGCAGCGGGCATGATCACGCTGTTCGGCGGCAACGGACTGATGATCTGGATTGGAGGAACCCCATGACTTACGCCATCGGCCTGACCGGCGGCATCGGCAGCGGCAAGACGACCGTCGCCAATCTGTTCGCCACGCATGGCATCGCCATCATCGATACCGACGCCATCGCGCACAGCATCACGGCGCCCGGCGGCGCGGCGATGCCGGCGATCCGGCGCGAATTCGGCGACGCGTTCGTGGCCCCCGACGGCTCGCTCGACCGGGCCCGGATGCGCGAAGCGGTATTCACCGACGACGCCGCAAAAGCCCGTTTGGAGGCGATTACCCATCCCTTGATCCGGACCGAGTGTGAACGGGCCGCCGCCGAGGCCGACGGGCCATATCTGATATTCGTCGTGCCGCTGCTGGTGGAGTCCGGCACATGGCGGGCCCGCGTGCAGCGCGTGCTCGTGGTCGACTGCACGGAAGAAACGCAAATCGCGCGCGTGATGTCGCGCAATCGTTTTTCGCGCGAGCAGGTCCAGGCGATCATGGCGCGTCAGGCGACGCGCGCACAGCGTCTGGCAGAAGCGGACGACGTGATCGACAACGACGCCCAGCACGCGCCTCTCGAGCCGCAGGTCGATCGGTTGCACGCGGCCTATCTGAGGCTCGCGACGCAGGAAAAGGGCGGCGAATCGGCCTAGTGCACCGCATTTCCTGCGTAACGCACGAGCTTCGGCCTCGATTGAGCGCCCACTCGCGTTGCACCTCGACAGATTCCCGCATTAGAATGTCGCCATTACGCTGAACAGCGCCAACTTTTGGGCCACCGCGCTTGATCCTGTACGAATATCCGCTCAACGAACGCATTCGCACGCTGCTTCGGCTCGAAGAGCTGTTCGGGCGCTTTGCCTTCTTCGTGGGACAGGATCAGCCGCTCGATCACCATGCGGCGCTGACCACGATGTTCGAGATCGCCGACATTGCCGGGCGCACCGACCTGAAGAATGAACTGGTCAAGGAGCTCGACCGGCAGCGTCAGACCCTGCAAACGTATCGCGGCAATCCCGATATCGCTTCCGACGCGCTCGAACAGTTCATCGGCGAAGTCGAGCTGGCGATCGCGAATCTCAACCAGATTCCCGGCAAGCCCGGCCAGCACCTGAACGACAATGAGTGGCTCGCGAGCATTCGCAGCCGCTCGGTCATTCCGGGCGGCACCTGCCGCTTCGATCTCCCGTCCTACTACGCATGGCGTCACAATGACACCGAGCAGCGCCGTAGCGACATCGACAAATGGATCGGGCCGCTCCTGCCGCTGCGCGACGCCATCGGCATCGTGCTCGGCCTCGCCCGCGAATCTGGCCACGCGAGCAAGGCGATGGCGCAGCAGGGCAGCTATCAGCAGATGCTGACCGGCCGCGTGTACCAGCTCATGCAGGTACGGGTCGCCGCGGATCTGCGCGTCATCCCCGAGGCGAGCGCCAACAAGTACATGCTGTGGGTGCGCTTCACGACGCAGGACGGCGATCTGAAGCCGCGTCCTGTCGACAACGACGTGCCGTTCCTGCTCACGCTCTGCAATCTGTAAGGCCATGACGACCGTCGTGAACTGTCCGACCTGCGGCAAGAAGGTGGTTTGGGGGCCGCAAGCCAAGTTCCGTCCGTTTTGCTCCGAACGTTGCAAGCAGATCGACATGGGCGCCTGGGCCGCCGAAAAGTATACGATCCCCGCCGAATCGCCGGACGACCCCTCGAGGGACGCACCGCTCGATCCGACAGACCGCTGACCGGCGTCGCTACGCCGGCATCGTCGCGCGTCTCGGCGATCGCTTCAAATCCACGCAATCACGCGCCACGGCGTCCAATCTCGTTCAATCCGCCCAGCGCTGCCAGCACCATGCCGGCGTTCGCGCGGCCTGCGCCGGCTACGATCGTGCCGCCAACTCTTCGGCAAGCCACGTCAAGGGCGGAAGTGCCGCAGGCAACAACGGTTCGACGCTTACCGGTGGCCGCTCCCACGCCAGCGCCTGGCCTTCCTTGCCATGCGGCTCGCCCTGCCATGCCGTAACCTTGCAGAAATGCAGCCGCACATAAGCGTGCGGGTAGTCGTGTTCAAGCACGCGCCACGGCGCGCAGCGCTCGACGGTTACCCCCAGTTCCTCGTGCAGCTCGCGCGCAAGCGCCGCCGCGACCGACTCGCCGGCCTCGAGCTTGCCGCCCGGAAACTCCCAGTAACCGGCGTAAGGCTTGCCTGCTGGGCGCTGCCCGAGCAACACCGTACCGTCCGGGCGCACCATCACGCCGACGGCCACTTCCGTGATGGGACGCCCATCGGGCGCCACTTGTTTCGAATCTGTCATATCACTGCACAATACCTGCGGAATTTCCGTTGCGGGCGAGCGAAGGCCTCTGGACCACGTCAGACGCCGCCCGCGCCGGATCGTTACGGCGCCGTCGACGCAGCACCGCGCTGCCTGCCGGCCCAGTCGCGCGCGAACTGAAACGCGACGCGGCCCGAGCGCGATCCGCGCTCCAGCGCCCAGATCAGCGCTTCGTGGCGCGCGCTCTCCGTCTGGCTCTCGGGCACACCGAAATGCTGCAGCCAGTGAGAGACGATCGTCAGGTAGTCGTCCTGCTTGAACGGATAGAAGCTCACCCACAACCCGAAGCGCTCGGACAGCGAGATCTTCTCCTCGATCACTTCGCCCGGATGGATTTCCCCGTCGTCGGTATGGCGGTAGCTCTCGTTGTCCTTCATGTACTCGGGCAACAGGTGACGGCGGTTCGACGTCGCGTAGATCAGCACGTTGTCGGACTGCGCGGCCACCGAGCCGTCGAGTGCGACCTTCAATGCCTTGTAGCCCGACTCACCGTCTTCGAACGACAGATCGTCGCAGAACACCACGAAACGCTCCGGTCGCTGCGAGATGAGGTCGACGATGTCGCCCAGATCGGTCAGATCGTCCTTGTCCACCTCGATGAGGCGCAACCCTTGCGAGGCGTACTGATTCAGACAGGCCTTGATCAGCGACGACTTGCCCGTGCCGCGCGCGCCGGTGAGCAGTACGTTGTTGGCCGGTTCGCCTTGCACGAACTGGCGCGTATTCTGTTCGATAAGTGCCTTCTGACGCTCGATGTTCTGCAGATCCCCCAGCGTGATGGCGGAGACGTGTGCCACCGGCTGCAGAAACCCGCGGCCTTGCTTCTTGCGCCAGCGAAACGCAACGGCCGAATCCCAATCGATCTCGGGCGTCGCCGGGGGCAGCATGGCCTCCAGTCGGGCGAGCACGCCTTCGGCGCGCGTAAGGAACTGCTCAAGCTTGTCCATGATTCGAAATCCCCACGCCACTCACGGGCGTCTATGTGGATGCTTCGTCGTGTTGTCGTTTCCCTTCGCTGTGCGCCACGGTGCTCGTGCCACCTGCCGGCGTGGGCCGATGAGAACGGCCGCTTCCACCGACGCACGCGCGACGCCGGTCGGGCGTCGCCGCTCTGCGCCGACGGCCGCGCTTCGGGTGAGAAGCGCCAGGCCGTCGCGTCAGGGCTCAGGAACGGTAGTCGGCGTTGATGCTCACGTAGTCGTGCGAAAGGTCGCACGTCCACAGCGTTGCCGCGGCGTCGCCCCGGCCGAGCACCACGCGCACCGTGATCTCGCTTTGCTTCATCACGCGCTGGCCGTCTTCCTCGCGGTAATCCGCGTTGCGCCCACCGGCGCGGGCGACCAGCACATCGTCCAGATACAGGTCGATCTTGCTGACGTCGAGGTCGTTCACGCCGGCATATCCGATGGCGGCCAGAATGCGGCCCAGGTTCGGATCGGAGGCGAAGAATGCCGTCTTGACCAGCGGCGAGTGCCCGATGGCATAGGCGATCTGGCGGCATTCCGCCACGTCGCGGCCGCCTTCGACCGTCACGGTGATGAACTTCGTGGCGCCCTCGCCGTCGCGCACGATCAACTGCGCCAACTCCTGCGAGATCGACAGCAGGGCGTCGCGGAAGGCGGCGAATGCGGGCGTATCCGTGCTGGCGATTTCCGGCAGATCGGTCTGTCCGGTGGCGGCCACGATGAACGAGTCGTTGGTCGACGTATCGCCATCGATGGTGATGGCATTGAACGAGCGGTCCGCCACGTACTTCACGAGGGCGTCGAGCACCGGCTGCGCCACGCGCGCGTTGGTGCCGACGAAGCCGAGCATGGTCGCCATGTTCGGCTTGATCATGCCGGCGCCCTTGCTGATGCCCGTGAGCACGATGGGCTTGCCGTCGATCACGATCTCGCGCGACGCGGCCTTGGGCAGCGTGTCGGTCGTCATGATCGACTGCGCGGCTTCATACCAGTGCGCCGGCGCCAGGTTGGCAATCGCCTGCGGCAGCCCCGCCACGAGGCGATCGACCGGCAGGGGCTCGAGAATCACGCCGGTCGAAAACGGCAGGATCTGATTCGGCGCCACCGACAGGAGCTTGGCCAGCGCGTCGCACGTGGCGCGGGTGGCGGCCATGCCGGGTTCGCCGGTCCCGGCGTTGGCGTTACCGGTGTTGACCACGAGCGCGCGGATGCCCGCTTGCGCCGCGAGATGCGCCTTGCACACCGTCACCGGTGCGGCGCAGAAGCGGTTCGTGGTGAACACGCCCGACACGGTGCTGCCGGCGGCCAGGCGCATGACCAGCACGTCCTTGCGGTTCGGTTTGCGGATATTGGCTTCGGCCCAACCCAGCTCGACGCCGGGCACGGCGCGCAGTTGGGAGGCTTCGATCGAGGGGAAATTGACGGCCATGTGGGTTCGCCCGCGAGAGGAAAGGGTTGCAGCTCCCGCCCAGGCGATGTCGGCACGACAGCCCGCCGGGGCGGCGGTTGATCGGTGCGGCCGGCGGAAAAACCGGCGCCACAAACGACGCGGCGCCGATCATGAGTCGGCGCCGCGTCGATCGGTTCACATCTTAAGACAGTTTGCCGTGGCAGTGCTTGAATTTCTTGCCGCTGCCGCACGGGCACGGGTCGTTGCGTCCGACCTTCGGCATCAGGTCGCCGCCGCCGATCGCGCTGGCGCCCGTCATGCCCGCGGCCGCCTGCGCGAGCGCCGCGACCACCGGGCGACCGGCGTCCTCGTCGACCTCGCCCTCGCCGCCCACCGTCTCGAGTTCGTCATGCTTGAACTCGATGTTGACCAGACCGCCCGAGCTCTCGTCGAGCGATTCGGTCGCCTGCTCCAGTTCTTCCTGCGACTGGATGCGCACGTTCATGATCACGCGCGTGACTTCCAGCTTGATCGTCTCGAGCAGTTGCGCGAACAGTTCGAAGGCTTCGCGCTTGTATTCCTGCTTCGGATTCTTCTGCGCATAGCCGCGCAGGTGGATGCCCTGGCGCAGGTGATCCAGCGCCGCGAGGTGCTCGCGCCAGTTCGAGTCCACGCTTTGCAGCATCACCGAGCGCTCGAAGCCGGAGAACGACTCGCGACCCACGAGTTCGACCTTGGCGTTGTACGACGCCTCGGCGGCATCCATCACTTCCTTGAGGATGTCCTCGTCGTCGATCTCTTCGGTGCCTTCGATCCGCGACTGCAGCGGCAGATCGAGCTGCCATTCTTCGCGCAACGTCGTCTCCAGCCCCTTCAGGTCCCACTGCTCCTCGACGGTACCCGCCGGCACATAGGTGCGCACGAGATCCTGGAACACGCTTTGACGCATGCCCGCGATGGTTTCCGAGACGTCCTGCGCCTCGAGCAATTCGTTGCGCTGCTGGTAGATCACCTTGCGCTGGTCGTTGGCGACGTCGTCGTACTCGAGCAGTTGCTTGCGCACGTCGAAGTTGCGCGCTTCGACCTTGCGCTGCGCGGATTCGATCGAACGCGTGACGATGCCCGCCTCGATTGCCTCGCCCTCCGGCATCTTCAGACGGTCCATGATCGCGCGCACGCGGTCGCCCGCGAAAATGCGCAGCAGCGGATCTTCCAGCGACAGATAGAAGCGCGACGACCCCGGGTCGCCCTGACGGCCGGAGCGGCCACGCAACTGATTGTCGATGCGACGCGACTCGTGGCGCTCGGTACCGATGATGTGCAGGCCACCGGCGGCCTTCACCTGCTCGTGCAGCCCTTGCCACTCGTCCTGCAATTGCTTGATGCGGGCCTGCTTCTCGGCCTCGGCCAGGCTGTCGTCGACTTCGATGAAGGCCGACTGCTTCTCGACATTGCCGCCCAGCACGATGTCGGTACCGCGGCCGGCCATGTTGGTGGCGATGGTGATCACGCCCGGACGGCCGGCCTGCGCCACGATCTCGGCTTCGCGCGCGTGCTGCTTGGCGTTGAGCACCTGGTGCGGCAGCTTTTCGCGCGTGAGCAGTTGCGAGAGGTATTCCGACGTTTCGATCGATGTCGTGCCCACCAGCACCGGCTGGCCGCGCTCGACGCAATCGCGAATATCCTTGATGACGGCGTCGTACTTTTCCTTGGCCGTCTTGTAGATCTGATCCTGGCGGTCGATCCGCTTGGGCGGACGGTTCGTCGGAATCACCACCGTCTCGAGACGATAGATCTCGTTGAATTCGAAGGCTTCCGTATCCGCCGTCCCGGTCATGCCCGAGAGCTTGGCGTACATGCGGAAGTAGTTCTGGAACGTGATCGACGCGAGCGTCTGGTTCTCGTGCTGGATCGACACGCGCTCCTTGGCCTCGACGGCCTGGTGCAGACCTTCGGACCAGCGGCGGCCGGCCATCAGGCGCCCCGTGAACTCATCGACGATCACGATCTCGTCGTTCTGCACCACGTAATGCTGGTCCTTGTGGAACAGCGTGTGCGCGCGCAGCGCGGCGTACACGTGGTGCATGAGCGTGATGTTCTGCGGCGCGTAAAGACTGTCGCCCTCGGCGATCATGCCCCACTCGGCGAGCAGTTGCTCGGCCTTCTCGTGACCGCGCTCGGTCAGGAACACCTGACGCGCCTTTTCATCGAGTGTGTAATCGCCCGGGACTTCGACGCCGGTGCCGTCCGACTTCTCCTCGCCGATCTGGCGCTCGAGCATCGCCGGCAGGCGGTCCATTTTCACATACAGCTCGGTGTGATCTTCGGCCTGACCCGAGATGATGAGCGGCGTGCGCGCCTCGTCGATCAGGATCGAGTCCACTTCGTCGACGATGGCGTAGTTGAGCGTTCGCTGAACCCGCTGCTCGGTCTCGTAGACCATGTTGTCGCGCAGGTAATCGAAACCGAACTCGTTGTTCGTGCCGTACGTGATGTCGGCCGCGTAGGCGGCCTGCTTCTGGTCGTGCGGCATCTGCGACAGGTTGATGCCCACCGACAGGCCGAGGAAGTTGTACAGACGCGCCATCCACTCGGCGTCGCGCTGTGCCAGGTAATCGTTGACGGTCACCACGTGCACGCCCTTGCCCGACAGCGCGTTCAGATAGGCGGGCAGCGTTGCGACGAGCGTCTTGCCCTCGCCCGTGCGCATTTCGGCGATCTTGCCGTAGTGCAGCACCATGCCACCGATGAGCTGAACGTCGAAGTGGCGCATCTTGAGCACGCGCTTGCCGGCTTCGCGGCACACCGCGAACGCTTCGACGAGCAACGAATCCACGCTCGCCCCCTGGGCGATGCGCTGCTTGAATTCCTCAGTCTTTCCGCGCAGTTGCTCGTCGCTCAGTTGAGCGATCTGCGGCTCGAGGGCGTTAATCGCCGCGACGGTTTTCTGGTACTGCTTGATGAGCCGCTGGTTGCGGCTGCCAAATACTTTTTTAAGAAGACCGGGAATCATCGGATCACTGGTTAGGGCGGCAAATGTCGATCGCGATCCCGCAGTCGATCGATGGAGACGGCTCGCGCCCGCGGCGTGGTGCCCCGTGCGTACCGCCCCCGATCGTCTGCGCGATGCGGGTCACCGGTGTTTGGCACTTCGGCCTCGCTCCGGTTCGATACCTGTACTGAAAAATGGATTCTAGCATGCTGTCGCGGCGCGCCCGGGCGGCGCAGAGCGCCAGCCGGGCGGGGATGGCGGGCCACGGGCGAAGGCGACGCCCGATGGCGAGGTAAAATATGCGGCAACCTCTGTCTCATCATATGAAACGACCCAAAGCGCCACGCATCGCCCGTCCGCTGACCGACCTGCTTTCCGCCTCCGACGGTGCCGGATCGCTGCTGGTCGCCGCCGAGCAGCTCGGCCGGCTCGAGCGGGACGTACATGCCCTGCTTCCTGCGCCGCTCACGGCCAGCGTGAAGGTAGCCCCGCCGCGCGACGGTGCGCTGGTGTTTCTCGTCGCCAATAACGCGCTCGCGGCCCGGCTGCGTCAGCAGACGCCCTCGCTGATCGAAGGTCTGGCCAAACGCGGATGGCTGATTCGCTCCATCCGGATCCGGGTGAGCATCGCCACCCCCGAACCGCTCAAGCCGCCGAAGGAGGCAAGGCTCTCGCGCCAGGGGCTCGTCAGCTTTCGCGACCTGCGCGACTCGCTCGAACCCTCGCCGTTGCGCGATGCCCTCGCCCGGCTCGTGGCCCGCCATTCGCACGGCGGCACGCGCAAGCCCTGAAACATTTCTCGCGCGTCAAATAAAAAAGCGCCGGATCACCGGCGCTTTCGTTTTGTTACATTCGTGCCGCGGCACGCGACATCTTGCGTGACTTACGCGAAGTGTGTCTGCGGCTCGAACTGGAAACCGCGCGGAGCGTCTTCGGCGCGCTCGAACGTAACGATTTCATAGGCTTCCTGCGCGAGAAGCTCGCGCAGCAGTTGGTTGTTCAGACCATGGCCTGACTTGTACGCGGTGTACGACGCGAGCAAGGGATGCCCAATCACGTACAGATCGCCGATCGCGTCGAGCATCTTGTGTTTCACGAACTCGTCGTCGTAGCGCAGGCCATCGTTATTCAGAATGCGGTACTCGTCGAGCACGATGGCGTTGTCCATGCTGCCACCGCGTGCCAGCCCCAGCTCACGAAGCATCTCGACCTCATGAGCGAAGCCGAACGTGCGGGCACGTGCGATTTCCTTCGCGTAGGACGTGTCGGCGAAATCGACTTCAAGGGCCTGGCCCGTGCGATCCACGGCCGGATGGCGGAAATCAATCGTGAACTTGAGCTTGAACCCGTCGTACGGCTCGAGGCGGGCGAATTTGTCGCCTTCGCGAATCTCGACCGGCTTGGTCACGCGAATGAATTTCTTTGCAGCGGCCTGCTCTTCGATACCCGCCGACTGGATCAGGAAGACGAACGTCGCGGCGCTGCCGTCCATGATCGGAATCTCTTCGGCCGTCACATCGACATACAGATTGTCGATCCCCAGCCCGGCGCACGCCGACATCAGGTGTTCGACGGTCGAAACGCGCGCACCATCCTTCTGCAGCACAGACGCCAGACGCGTGTCGCCGATTGCCATTGCCGACGCCGGAATCTCCACAGGAGGATTCAGATCGGTACGGCAAAAGACAATGCCCGTATCGGGCGGCGCCGGACGCAGCGACAACTCGACCTTGCGACCGGAGTGCAAGCCGATGCCGACTGTCTTGGCGATGGATTTGAGTGTGCGCTGCTTGAGCATGCTATTTATTAAAACTATCGGACGCTAATGACCATAGATCCAATTATACCAGATCGGCGCCTTCATCGCTGTGCCACAAACACAACGATTCGTTACTGAACATTCCGGATTCTGCCCCATTCATTCGTCCGCACCCATACCGCCATACGAAATAGGTCGTTTCGATTTCAGACGCCGGCCACGTGGCCGCGTCACTTCAATTTTCGGGGCACCCCGGCCGCTGCGACGGAGGCATGCCGCAGCGGTCGGGGGGACAGATCCGCGAGACCGGGTCCGGGATCACGGACGCTTACCCGTAACGTCCGTCATCTGTGGGGCGTTGACATCTCTTGCGACTCTGGCTGTCGCAACTACGAGACATCGCGTGCCATCACAACCTTGCCGTATCGTCGTTCGAATTCGTACCGCGGCGCGCCTTCCCCACGCCACACGGCATGGTCGACGGAGCGACGACGAATCCTCACGACGACCTGCGTAGGTCTCGCGATTCCCAAGGTGCGGCGGCGCCAGGCACTGGCACCCGGCCCGCGCGCAACCCTGTCAGTCGGCTTGCTTGCGCAGGAACGCCGGGATGTCGTACGTATCGACACCCTTTTCCTGCAACGCGGCGACGTGCGAGGCCGCAGTCTCGCGCGTGCTGCGCCACACGGCCGGCGTATCGAGCGCGCCGTAGTCCGTACCGGCTGCCTGACCGACGTTCGGCACGTGGCCCGTCGCGATCGGCATGTTGTCGGTACCGGTCTTGAGCAGCGTCATCGGTGCGGCGGCCTTCTTCGCGACGGCACGGCCCAGGCCGGTCGCCACAACGGTCACGCGCAGTGCATCGCCCATCTTGTCGTCGTAGACGGTACCGAAAATCACGGTCGCGTCTTCGGCGGCGTAGCTCTTGATGGTGTTCATCACTTCACGCGTTTCCGACAGACGCAGCGAACGCGATGCCGTGATGTTGACCAGCACGCCACGCGCGCCCGACAGGTCCACGCCCTCGAGCAGCGGGCTCGCCACGGCCTGTTCGGCCGCCAGACGCGCACGATCGACACCGGCAACGGTCGCCGTACCCATCATCGCCTTGCCCTGCTCGCCCATCACCGTCTTCACGTCTTCGAAGTCGACGTTCACGAGACCGTCGACGTTGATGATTTCGGCGATACCTGCCACGGCGTTATGCAGCACGTCGTCGGCGCACTGGAAGCACTTGTCCATCTCGGCGTCGTCGCCCATGACTTCGAAGAGCTTGTCGTTGAGCACGACGATGAGCGAGTCGACGTTGTCTTCCAGCTCCTGCGCGCCCGTCTCGGCCACACGCATGCGCTTGCCGCCTTCGAACTCGAACGGCTTGGAGACCACGCCCACGGTCAGAATGCCCATTTCCTTGGCGATCTGGGCCACGACCGGCGCCGCCCCCGTGCCCGTGCCGCCACCCATGCCCGCGGTGATGAACACCATGTGCGCGCCACGCAGGGCGTCGGCCACACGCTCGCGCGCTTCTTCCGCGGCGGAGCGACCCATTTCCGGCTTGGCGCCCGCGCCCAGACCGGTCTTGCCGAGCTGGATGTTGACGCTCGCCTGCGAGCGGCCGAGCGCCTGGGCGTCGGTGTTCATGGCGATGAATTCCACGCCTTGCACACCACGGTTGATCATGTGCTGAACAGCGTTGCCGCCAGCGCCACCAACACCCACCACCTTGATGATGGTGCCGTTGGTTTCCGTTTCCAACATTTCAAAGTTCATATCGCCTCCAGTGACATAAAAGCGGATCCGGTATTGCGGGTCACGTGTTGCTCGGGTAAGCCGCGCGTGTTTTCAATGCCGAATCCACACCCCTCAAAAAAACACCTTAAAAATTGCTGAAGAACCAGTCGCGCATGCGCGTCCAAACCTGGTTCGCCTGTCCCGACTGCACGGCGACCTTGCGCCCGCGCATGCGTTGGGAGCGTCCTTCGAGCAGCAGGCCCATCGCCGTCGCGTAGCGCGGGCTGCGCACCACGTCGGCCAGCCCGCCGGCATACTCCGGCACGCCAATGCGCACCGGCTTGAGGAAGATGTCCTCACCCAGCTCGACCATGCCCGGCATCATTGCCGCGCCGCCGGTGAGCACGATGCCCGAGGACAGCAACTCTTCGTAACCCGACTCGCGCACCACCTGTTGCACGAGCGAGAACAACTCTTCGACGCGCGGCTCGATCACGGCCGCCAGCGCCTGGCGCGAAAGCGTGCGCGGACCGCGCTCGCCCAGGCCCGGCACCTCGATCATCTCGTCGGGATCGGCCAGCGACTGCTTGGCGATGCCGTGCTGAATCTTGATGTCCTCGGCATCCGGTGTCGGCGTGCGCACGGCCATCGCGATATCGCTCGTGATCTGGTCGCCGGCAATCGGAATGACCGCGGTGTGACGGATGGCGCCTTCACTGAAGATCGCGATGTCGGTCGTGCCGCCGCCGATGTCGATCAGCACCACGCCCAGTTCCTTCTCGTCTTCGGTGAGCACCGAGATGCTCGAGGCGAGCGGCTGGAGGATCAGGTCGTTCACCTCCAGCCCACAGCGACGCACGCACTTCACGATGTTCTGGGCCGCCGAGACCGCGCCGGTCACGATATGCACCTTCACTTCGAGGCGAATGCCGCTCATGCCGATCGGCTCGCGCACGTCTTCCTGACCGTCGATGATGAATTCCTGCGTGAGGATATGCAGCACCTGCTGGTCGGTCGGGATGTTGATCGCCTTGGCCGTCTCGATCACGCGCGCCACATCGGCCTGCGTCACCTCCTTGTCCTTGATCGCCACCATGCCGCTTGAGTTGAAGCTGCGGATGTGGCTGCCGGCAATGCCGGTGAACACATTGGTGATCTTGCAGTCGGCCATCAGCTCCGCTTCTTCGAGCGCACGCTGAATGGACTGCACCGTGGCCTCGATGTTCACCACGACGCCCTTTTTCAGGCCGCGCGATTCACTCTGGCCGAGGCCGATCACTTCATAGCGGCCTTCAGGGCGCAGCTCGGCCACCACCGCCACGACTTTCGACGTGCCGATATCCAGGGCGACCAACAGATCCTTGTAATCTTTGCTCATAGCGTGTGTAAGTCCTGAAGTCTCACTGGCTTCGCTTGGCCGGCGCGGCAGGTTTCGCTGCCGGCTTCTGCGAATCCCGCTTTTGCACCGGCGCCGTGGCTAGCTTCTTGGCCTGTTCCTCGCTCAAGAAACGCATGCCCGCGGCACGTACTGCAAAACCGTTCGGGTAGCGCAGATCGGCATACTCGATCTGGTTTCCCCAGCGCGCCGCGACCTGCGGATACGCCTGTACGAAGCGCCGGCTGCGCGTGGCGAGGGTTTCGGGGGTACGTTCCCGACCCAGCGCCAGTTGCACGCCACCTGCGAGTCGCACGCTCCATGCGTAACGATTCGACAGCGTGACCGCTTCGGGTTTCATGTTCAACGGCGCGAACCACTTCACGAAGTCGTAGTACCGCGCCGTAACGTCTTTCTCGCTGCCCGGCGGTCCGGCGAACTCGGGCAGCTTGCCCTCGTCCTCGGCTTCCGCCAGGTTGGCCGCGAAGAGCTCGCCGTCCACGCTCACCAGCCGTCCGTCGTTCCACGTGGCCAGCGGCTTGTATTCCTCGATCGTCACCGCGAGCTGGTTCGGCCAGACGCGCCGCACGCTCGCATGACGCACCCAGGGCACCGCTTCGAACGCCGCGCGCGTGGCGTCCAGATCGATGGTGAAGAAGTTGCCCTTGAGCCGCGAGACGGCGTTCGCCCGCAACGTCGGCCCGTTGATGTGGGAGACATCCCCATCGATCTGAATCGCCTTGAGCGTGAAGACCGGCCGCTGGATCAACCAGTGGCCGCCCGCCGCGAGCGCCGCCAGCACGACGAGTGCGACGAGCGCACTCGCGATGGCGTTGAGCAGGCGTACGTTGTGCCACATGGCGATTTGCTTTCCGTATCAGGGCGTTGTTCAACGCGTTCAATGTTCGACTCGGTTCACTCTGGCTTCCACTGCGCGTTCGGATGCAGATCGAGCGTCGCGGTTGCCAGGATTTCAACGACCAGGTCTTCATACGACAGGCCCGCCGCACGTGCCGAGATCGGCACCAGCGAGTGACCGGTCATGCCCGGCGACGTATTGATTTCCAGCAGGTACGGCTTGTTGTCGCGCTTGCGCAGCATCACGTCGGCACGCGCCCAGCCCCGGCATCCCAGCACCAGGTAGGCGCGCAACACGAGGCGCTGCACTTCCTCCTGCAACGACACCGACAACGGCGGCGGGCACTCGTAGCGCGTGTCGTCCTTGAAGTACTTGTTCTGATAGTCGTAGTTCGCGTCCGGCGCCACGATGCGGATCACCGGCAGCGCGCGCGCGGCGGCCGCGCCCTTCGTGCCCACGCCCAACACCGGCACGGTCAGCTCGTCGCCATCGATGAACTCCTCGGCGAGCACGTCGGGATCGAGCGCGGCAGCCTTCTCGTAGGCCGCCTTGAGCTGCGACGCTTCCGTGACCTTCGTGAGGCCGATGGTCGAGCCTTCGCGCGACGGCTTGACGATCAGCGGCAGGCCGAGATCGCGCGCCACGGCGTCAAAGTCGCTGTCGGCGTCGAGCATCTTGAAGCGCGGCGTGGGCAGGCCTTCGTTGATCCACACGCGCTTGGTCATTTCCTTGTCCATCGCCAGCGCCGAGGCGAGCACGCCACTGCCGGTGTAGGGAATGCCGAGATGCTCGAGCGCACCCTGCAGCGTGCCGTCCTCGCCGTAGCGCCCATGCAGCGCAATGAACACGCGGTCGAACTTCTGCGCGGCCAGCGCCGCCAGATCGTTCATGCCGGTATCGAAACCGTGGGCGTCCACGCCCTTGCTGCGCAGCGCCTCGAGTACGCCTTTGCCCGAAATCAGCGAGATCTGACGCTCGGCAGAGCGCCCGCCCATCAGGACGCCAACCTTGCCGAAACGTTTCGGATCGAATGCACTCACGTCAGACTCCTTGCTGAACTTGCAACTTGCCGGGCACCGCGCCGATGGAGCCGGCACCCATGGTGATGACAACATCGCCCGCCCGGGCGACTTGCAGAATGGCGTCGGGCAACTGCGCGACGTCTTCCACGAAAACCGGTTCCACCTTGCCCGCCACGCGCACCGCGCGGGAGAGCGAACGGCCGTCGGCCGCCACGATGGGCGCCTCGCCGGCCGAATACACTTCGCCGAGCACCACGGCGTCCGCGTCCGAGAGCACCTTCACGAAGTCCTCGAAGCAATCGCGCGTGCGCGTGTAGCGATGCGGTTGAAACGCCAGCACGATGCGACGCCCGGGGAACGCGCCGCGCGCGGCCGCGAGCGTGGCGGCCATCTCCACCGGGTGATGCCCGTAATCGTCGATGAGCGTGAACGTGCCGCCGCCGCTGGCCTTCGGCAGCGCAATCTCGCCGTAGCGCTGGAAGCGGCGTCCCACGCCGTTGAACTCGGCCAATGCCTGTTGAATCGCGGCATCCGGAACCTCGAGTTCGGTGGCGATCGCAATGGCCGCGAGCGCGTTTCGCACGTTGTGCTCGCCCGGCAGATTGAGGGTGATGTCCAGCGGCGCGGCGCCCGCGCCGAACTGGCGCAACACGGTAAAGCGCATCTGACCGGCGTCGGCGCGCACGTCGATGGCGCGCACCTGGGCGTCGTCCGACAGGCCGTAGCGCACGATCGGCTTCGAGACGAACGGCAGGATCTCGCGCACGTTCGGGTCGTCCACGCACAGCACGGCAATGCCGTAAAACGGCAGGCGCTGCGTGAAGGCCACGAACGACTGCTTCAGACGGGCGAAGTCGTGCCCGTAGGTGTCCATGTGGTCGGCATCGATGTTCGTGATGACTTCGATGACCGGATTCAGGTTGAGGAACGACGCGTCCGACTCGTCGGCCTCGACCACGATGAAGTCGCCCGTGCCGAGCTTGGCGTTGGCCCCGGCGCTGTTCAGACGCCCTCCGATCACGAAGGTCGGATCCAGCCCGCCCTGCGCGAGCACGCTCGCCACGAGGCTCGTGGTAGTGGTCTTGCCGTGCGTGCCGGCGATGGCCACGCCCTGCTTCAGGCGCATGAGTTCCGCGAGCATCAGCGCGCGCGGCACGATGGGAATCTGGCGCGCGCGACCGGCGAGCACTTCCGGGTTGTCGGCCGTGATGGCCGTGGACACGACGATGGCGTCGGCGCCTTCGATATGTTCGGCCGCATGGCCGCGGGCGATGCGCGCACCGAGGCTCGCGAGACGCTGTGTTACCGCGTTGTCGCCGAGATCGGAGCCGCTCACCTGGTAACCCAGGTTGAGCAGTACCTCGGCAATGCCGCTCATGCCCGAGCCGCCAATGCCGACGAAGTGAATGTGTTTGACGATGTGTTTCATTTCAATCCTTGGCCAGAGCCGCGCACACGCGCGCCACTTGTTCGGTGGCGTCCGGCTTGGCGAGCGCCCTGGCTTTCTCTCCCATCGCGAGCAGCGACGCGCGCGTCTGACGGCGCAGCCACTCGGCCAGGGTCTCGACCGACAGCTCGCGCTGGTCGATCAGCGTTGCCGCGCCCTTGTCGGCGAGGAAACGCGCATTCGTTGTCTGGTGGTCGTCGACCGCGTGCGGGAACGGCACGAACAGCGCCGCCACCCCGGCCGCGGCCACTTCGGCCACCGTCATCGCACCTGCGCGGCAAATCACCAGATCCGCCGCCGCGTAAGCCGCGACCATGTCGTCGATGAACGGCACGGCCTCGACCGTCACCCCCGCCGCGGCGTAATTCGCCTGCAGGGTCTGAATATGTTTGACGCCCGCCTGATGCGTGACTTGCGGGCGATCTTCGCGCGGCAGCTTCGCCAGCGCCTTGGGCACGATCTCGTTGAGCACGGTGGCCCCGAGGCTGCCGCCGACCACGAGAATGCGTAGCGGCCCGGTGCGCGCGTTGTAGCGCTCGGCCGGCGACGCCATCTCGTCGAAATCGGCCCGGATCGGATTGCCGACCCATTCGCCGCCGGCGATGGTGTCCGGGAACGCGAGCAGCACCTTGTCGGCCACGCGCGCGAGCACCTTGTTCGCCAGACCGGCCACCGAATTCTGTTCGTGCAGCACCAGCGGACGGCCGAGCAGCGACGCCATCATGCCCGCAGGGAAGGTGATGTAGCCGCCCATGCCCAACACGACGGACGGTTTCACGCGGCGCACGGCACGGAGGCTCTGCCAGAACGCGCGCAGCAGGTTGAGCGGCAGCAGCAGCTTGGTCATCAGGCCCTTGCCGCGCAGCCCGCCGAATTTCACGAATTCCATCGGGATGTCGTATTTCGGCACGAGCGTCGCTTCCATGCCCGACGGATTGCCGAGCCACACCACGCGCCACCCCTGCACGCGCAGGAAGTTGGCGACCGCGAGCCCCGGGAAGACGTGACCGCCCGTGCCGCCGGCCATGACCAGCAGCGTGCGTGTCTTCGTCTGCGGTGCCGGCATCGCGGTAGCGCGCTCGGTCATACTTTGCCTCCCCGCATCAGCACTCGGTTTTCGTAATCCACCCGCAGCAGGATCGCCACGGCCACGCAGTTGAGCAGAATGCCCGAGCCGCCGTAGCTCACCAGCGGCAGCGTAAGCCCCTTGGTCGGCAACAGACCCAGGTTCACGCCCATGTTGATGAAGGTTTGCGCGGCCAGCCAGACACCCACGCCCTTGGCGAGCAGCCCCGCGAACGTGCGCTCGAGCGCCAGCGCCTGACGTCCGATCTCGAAGGCACGGCGCACCAGCCAATAGAACATCAGGATGACGACGACCACGCCGACAAAGCCGAATTCCTCGCCGATCACGGCGAGGATGAAGTCGGTGTGCGCTTCGGGCAGGTAGTGCAACTTCTCGATGCTGCCGCCGAGCCCGACACCGGTCCACTCACCGCGCCCGAACGCGATGAGCGAGTGCGTGAGCTGATAGGCCTTGCCGAGCGCGTAGTCTTCGCGCCATGGGTCGAGGTACGCGAAAATCCGCTCGCGGCGCCACGGCGAGAGCCAGATCAGCATGGCGAACGTGCCCACGGCAGTGAGCGCCAGGCCGCCGAACAGGCGTCCGTTCACGCCGCCGAGAAACAGAATGCCCATGGCGATGGCGGCGACCACCATGAATGCCCCCATGTCCGGCTCGAGCAGCAGCAGCATGCCGACGAACACGACGGCAATGCCCATCGGCAAGAAGCCCTTGCCGAAGCTCTGCATGAACTCCTGCTTGCGCACCGTGTAGTTCGCGGCGTACAGCGTGACGGCGAGCTTCATGATTTCCGACGGCTGCAGGTTGAGCACGCCGAACGGAATCCAGCGCTTCGAGCCGTTCACGCCCTTGCCCACGTGCGGGATCAGCACGATCACCAGCAACACCAGCGCCAGCAGGAACAGCTTGGGCGCGAGCTTGTCGAGCGTCTTGACCGGAATCCGGAGCGTGATCATGGCCGCGATCAGTCCCATCGTCAGCGAGATGATGTGGCGCGCGAGGAAGTGGTACGTCGAGTAGCCGCTGTATTTCGGCGAGTCGGGCAACGCGACCGACGCCGAGTACACCATCACCAGGCCCAGCGACAGCAGCGAGATCACCACCCACACGAGCGCGTGATCGTATTCGAGCATGCGCGAGCGGGTGGGCTTGATGCTGCCGAGCGTACGACTGGCGGCCTGCGTCGCGGCACCGGGCGCGCTCGCCGTGCCGGCCCCCGCGAACCCCGCCTGACGCTTCTTGCTGAAGAACGACTTGATACGGTTCATAGCATCACCCCCGCGTCGGCGGCCAGTTCAACCACGGTATCGCGAAACACCTGTGCGCGATGTTCATAGTTGCGGAACATGTCGAGGCTCGCGCACGCCGGCGAGAGCAGCACGGCGTCACCGGGCTGGGCCAGCTTCGCGGCCTGGCGCGTGGCGTCCTCGAGCGTCGGCGCATCGATGAGTTCGACGCCGGTGTCGGTCAGCGCCTCTCGCAGAATCCCGGCGTCGCGACCGATGAGCAGCACGGCGCGTGCGTGATGCGCCACCGGATTGGCGAGCGGCGAGAAGTCCTGGCCCTTGCCGTCGCCGCCGGCGATCAGCACGAGCGTCTTCTGCAGTCCGGAGATCGCGGCGACCGTGGCGCCCACATTGGTGCCCTTGCTGTCGTCGTAGTACTCGACTTCGTTGATGCTCGCGATCAATTGCACGCGATGCGGCTCGCCCGGATATTCGCGCAGGCCGTGCAACAGCTTGGCCATGGGGAGATCGATCGCGCGAGCGAGTGCGAGCGCCGCCAGCGCGTTGGCGGCATTGTGCTGTCCTCGAATGCGCAGCGCGTCGGCGGGCATCAGGCGCTTGCCGAACACTTCGACGCTCGCCTCGACGGCGCCGGCCTTGCGGCGCTTCGGCGCGGGCGGCGCGTCGTCGCGCGTATACCCTTCGACCAGCCACCACATGCCGCCTTCCATCTCCAGCCCGAAGTCGCCCACGGCGTCGGGCTTGCCCGTGCCGAAGGTCACGACACTGGCCTCGGGCGACGCGAACGCGATCACGCGGGCGTCGTCGCGGTTGAGCACGCGCACGGTCTGCGGCCCGAAGATCCGCGCCTTGGCACTGGCGTAGGCGTCCATGTCGCCGTGCCAGTCCAGGTGGTCCTGCGTAATGTTGAGGATCGCCGCCGCATCGGGCGCGAGGGAGTACACGGTCTCGAGCTGGAAGCTCGAGAGTTCCAGCACCCACACGTCGGGCAGCGTGGCCTCGGCAATGCATTCGCTCAGTCGGTCGAGCGCCGTCGGACTGATGTTGCCCGCCACCGCCGTGCGCTTGCCGGCGCGGCGGCACAGCAGTCCCGTCAGGCTGGTGGTGGTCGTCTTGCCATTGGTGCCCGTGATGGCGAGCACCTTCGGCGCATAGCCGCTCGTGGCCTGCATGTGACGCAGCGCCTGCGCGAAGAACTCGATCTCGCCCCAGACCGGAATGCCGCGCTGCGCGGCTTCGGCCAGCAGCCCGGCCACGTCGGGCGCGAGCGGCGAGAGACCCGGGCTGATGCCGATCAGCTCGATGTCGTCGAGCAACGCATCGATCTGGTCGGCAAACTTGCCGCCCACGAATTCGGCCTGCGGCGCGTCGGCGCGCAGGGTCGCAACGTTCGACGGTGTCTCCGACGACGCATAGCGCGTATCGGCTGCACGCACGCGGCAGCCGTAACGCGCGCACCAACGCGCCATCGCCAGGCCGGACTCTCCCAGACCCAGGATCAGGACACGCGGTTGCCAGGATTCACCAAACTTCTCGCCGAACACGTCGCTCTTTTCCTTATCGATTCAAACAACCTACGAATGCATCGCTTGCCAGACGCCGATATTTCGCTATCGGCGCGAGCGGCCCCACCTTTAGTCCTGCCACCGCACAACGCGCGGTCGTGCGCCGCCCGGTCAGCGCAGCTTGAGCGTCGACAGACCGATCAGCACCAGCATCAGCGTGATGATCCAGAACCGGACCACCACCTGCGTTTCCTTCCATCCCGACAGTTCGAAGTGGTGATGCAGCGGCGCCATCTTGAAGATGCGTCGCCCTTCGCCGAACCGGCGCTTGGTGTACTTGAACCAGGTCACCTGCAACATCACGGAGAGCGTCTCGGCCACGAACACGCCGCCCATCACGAAGAGCACGACTTCCTGGCGCACGATCACCGCCACGGTGCCGAGTGCGCCGCCGAGCGCTAGCGCGCCCACGTCTCCCATGAACACCTGGGCGGGATGGGTATTGAACCAAAGGAAGGCGAGACCCGCCCCCGACATGGCCGAGCAGAACACGAGCAACTCGCCCGCGCCGGCGATATGTGGGAACAGCAGGTACTTCGAATACACCACGTTACCCATCACGTACGCGAACACGCCCAGCGCCGCGCCGACCAGCACCACCGGCATGATGACCAGGCCGTCGAGACCGTCGGTGAGGTTAACGGCGTTGGACGAGCCGACGATGACAAAGTACGTGAGCGCAATGAACCCGAACACGCCCAGCGGATAGCTCATCGTCTTGAAGAACGGCACGATGAAGTCGGCCTTCGGCGGCAGATCGAGCGGAAAGCCGTTGCGCACCCAGCTGATGAACAGCTCGAACACTTTCAGGTTGCTCGTCTCCGACACCGAAAATGCCAGGTAAATGGCGGCGAACAGACCGATCAGCGATTGCCAGAAATACTTTTCGCGCGACGACATGCCGCGCGGGTCCTTGTAGACCACCTTCCGGTAGTCGTCGATCCAGCCGATGATGCCGAAGCCCAACGTCACGGTCAGCACGATCCAGATGAAACGGTTGCTCAGATCCGCCCAGAGCAGCGTGGCGACGGTAATGCCGATCAGGATCAGCACGCCGCCCATCGTGGGCGTACCCGACTTCACCAGATGGGTCTGCGGGCCGTCGGTGCGCACGGCCTGGCCCACCTTCATTTCGGTCAGCTTGCGAATGACCATCGGCCCGAACGAGAGCCCGATCACCAGCGCCGTGAGGCTTGCCATCACGGCCCGAAACGTCAGGTAGTTGAACACGCGCAAATAGCTCGCATCCGCTTGCAGCCATTGCGCCAACGTCAGCAACATTCCATCAATCCTTTATCACTTGGCCGGGGCGTTGCCGCCCCCGCTTTCACTCGTAGCGCGCAACTGCTCCAGCACGCGCTCCATCCGCATGAAGCGGCTTCCTTTCACCAGCACCGTGGCCGGCGCACTCAGCGTGGCGTTGAGTTCCGCCACGAGGGGAGTCACATCGTCCACGTTCGAAAAATGTTGGCCACCGTCGCCGAACGCCACCACGCTGGCCTGCGCCAATTCGCCCATCGCCAGCAATCGATCGATGCCGCGCCGCGCCGCGTATTCGCCTACTTCGCGGTGAAACGCCGGACCGTTGTCGCCCACCTCGCCCATGTCGCCCAACACCAGCACACGCGGCGCAGGCGTCGAAGCAAGCACGTCGATGGCGGCGAGGACCGAATCGGGGTTCGCATTATAGGTGTCGTCGATCAGCGTGACACCGGCGAGCGGCCCCTTCGAGAGCGTCGACACCTGCAGCCGACCTTTGACGGCCGAGAAGCCTTCGAGTGCCCGCACGATCGAGCCAATGTCCACATGCGCGCCCAACGCGCAGGCAATCGCCGCCAGGGCATTGCGCGCGTTGTGCTCGCCGAGCAGCGGCAACGTGAGCGAGAACTCGCCCGCGGGCGACGTCACGCGCAGCACGCGGGTGGCCACGTCGTAGCGCCCCGAGACGGCGGCTCGGGCGTCGAGCGCGAAGTCGAGCACGCGGCGCTTGCCCGCGATCTCGCGCCACATCGACGCAAACTCGCTCTCGGCGGGAAACACGGCCACACCGTCGTCGGCCAGGGCCGCGAGCACCGCCGAATGCTCCTGCGCGACGGCCGCGACGCTCACCATGAACTCCTGATGCTCCCGCTGGGCGTTGTTGATTACCGCCACCGTGGGTTGCGCAATCCTTGCCAGGTAGGCCGTCTCGCCCGGGTGGTTCATCCCAAGCTCGAGCACGGCCAGTCGGTCGCCGTCCTTCAGGCGGAACAACGTGAGCGGCAGCCCGATGTCGTTGTTGAAGTTGCCTGCGGTGGCCAGACGCGACTCGGCGCCGACCGCCTCGGCGAAGATCGCCGAAATCATTTCCTTGACCGTCGTCTTGCCGTTGCTGCCCGTCACGGCGACCACCGGAATCGCGAAGCGGCGGCGCCATGCGGCGGCCAGCTCGCCCAACGCGATGCGCGTGTCCGGCACGATCAGGGCCGGCGTCTCGAAACCGTCGGGCACGCGCGAGGCAACCACGGCGGCCGCGCCGGCGCGCGCCACGTCGGCCAGGAAGTCGTGTGCGTCGAAGCGCTCACCCTTGATCGCGACGAACAAGTCGCCCGGCTGTACCGATCGACTGTCGGTCACAACGCGCGCGAAGGCGGTCGTCTGCGCCCCCGTCACGCGCGAACCGGTCACCGCCTGCCGGGCGTCGTTCAGCGTCCAATGCATCATTCACCTCCCCCGCGCACAGTCGTCGCGCGCGCGGCGAGTGCCAGTCGCGCATGCTCCTGATCGGAGAACGGCCGCTTCTTGCCCATGATTTCCTGTGTACTTTCGTGGCCCTTGCCGGCGATGAGCACCACGTCGGCCGCCTGCGCGCCGCGAACGGCCTGCAGGATCGCGCTGGCGCGGTCTTCGATCCGACGCACGGCGTCGGGGTTCGCGAGACCGGCGGCGATCTGCGCCATGATCTCGGCCGGTACTTCGGTCCGCGGGTTGTCGCTCGTGAGCACCACCGCGTCGGCCAGACGCTCGGCCACCGCGCCCATCTGCGGACGCTTGCCCGCATCGCGGTCGCCGCCGCAGCCGAACACGCAAACCAGCTTGCCGCCGCGCGCCGTCGCCACCGGACGCAGGGCGTCGAGCGTCTTGTCGAGCGCGTCGGGCGTGTGCGCATAGTCGACGACGACCAGCGGTTGCCCCGGCTGCCCGATCTGCTCCATGCGCCCGGACACCGGCGCGAGCGCGGCGAGCCCGGCGATCGCGGCGTCCTGCGATACGCCGCCGGCAAGCGCCGCGCCAAGCACGGCGAGCGCATTGCTCACGTTGAACTCGCCGATCAGCGGCACCGTGATCTGCTGACTCCGGTCGTCGACGTGCAGCGTGAAGCGTGTACCGGACGTCGTCGCCCGAATATCCTCGGCGCGCAGCACGCGGTTGCCGTGTGCCGACGTGGCGTCGCCGTGAATGCCGTATTCGACGACCGGCGTCTTCCCGGCCAGGCGCGCGAGCAGGCGCTGGCCCATGGCGTCGTCGCGATTGACGACGGCGGCCTTCAGGCCCGGCCAGTCGAACAGGCGCGTCTTGGCTGCCTCGTACTCGGCCATCGTGCCGTGGTAATCGAGGTGGTCCTGCGTCAGATTGGTAAATACGGCAATGTCGAACGCCACGCCGTTGACGCGCCCCTGATACAGGCCGTGCGACGACACTTCCATGGCGAGTGCGGCGGCGCCTTGCGCGCGCAGGTCGGCCAGGCTGCGCTGCAGTTGCACGGCGTCGGGCGTGGTGAAACCGGTCACCGTCAGATGGCCCGGAAAGCCGCTGCCGAGCGTGCCGATCACGGCGCTGCGCGTGCCTGCCTTGGACAGCAGTTGCGCGAGCCATTGGCTGCACGACGTCTTGCCGTTCGTGCCGGTCACACCGAGCATCGACATGCCGACGCTCGGCTCGCCGTACCACAGCGCCGCCAGCGGACCGGCCAGCCAGTCGAGGCGAGGCACGCCGAACTGGGGCACATTCCCGAGACTCGCAAGCGACGCCGGCCATGTGAAGTCGTCGCTTTGCCAGACGACCGCGGCAGCGCCGCGCTCGACCGCGTCGGCAATGAACCCACGGCTGTCGGCGCCCTTGACGGCGTACGCGACGAATACGTCGCCCGGCATCACGCGGCGGCTGTCCGCGTGCAGGTTCGCCCCGGCCGGCACCGTGCGGCGCAGCCAGTCCCAGGCCTGCGCGAGCGCGGCGCGCTGCGCGGCGTCGGCGATCATGCCGAGCGTGACGGGGGGCTTGGGCGTCGAAGTCACGGTGCCCATGGCTCGCTCTCCTCCACCTTGTCGCTCACGACGAGCTTCGTCACGGGCGAATCCGGCACGACGTTCAGCGCCCGCAGCGTGCCGCCCACAATCGCGGCAAACGCCGGTCCGGCCGCCACGCCACCGTAGTGCGAGCCGCGTCCCGGCTCGTCGAGCGTGACCGCCACGATGATGCGCGGCTCGGACATCGGCGCCATGCCGACGAACGATGCGCGATACTTGCTCTTGTCGTACCCCCGTCCCGACTGCTTGTAGGCGGTCCCGGTCTTGCCGCCCACCCGATAACCCACGACCTGGGCACGCGTGGCGGTGCCGCCGGGCGACGTCACCATTTCAAGCATCTTGCGCACTTCGCGGGCCGTGTTCGGCGAGATCACCGGCGTGCCCTTCACCACGCTGCCATCCGTCTTGTAGATGGAGATCGGCAGCAGCTCGCCGTCGTGGGCAAACACCGTGTATGCACGGGCGAGTTGAATCAACGAGGCGGAAAGGCCGTAGCCGTAGCCCATCGTCGCCTGCTCGATCGGGCGCCAGCTCTTGGCCGGACGCAAACGCCCCGCCACGGCGCCGGGAAAACCGATCTTCGGCGCCTGTCCGAGGCCGACGCTGGTAAACATGTCCCACATTTCCTGTGGCTTCATCTGCAATGCGATCTTCGCGGTACCGATGTTGCTCGACTTCTGGATCACGCCGGCCACGGTCAGCAGCCCGTAGTCGTGCGTATCGGTGATGTTTGCGCCGAAGAAGTTGGCGCGGCCCGTGGTCATGACCGTCGACGTGGGCTTCACGTGGCCGTTCTCGATGGCCGCGGCGATGGTGATCGGCTTCATGATCGAGCCTGGCTCGAACGTGTCGGTGATCACGCGGTTGCGCAGCTGCGCACCGGTCAGGTTCGTGCGGTTGTTCGGGTTGTACGTGGGCAGGTTCGCGAGCGCGAGCACTTCGCCCGTGCGCACGTCGAGCACCACGGCGCTGCCGGCCTTGGCGCCGGTGCGCTCGATGGCATCCTTGAGTTCGCTATAGGCGAGGAACTGAATCTTGCTGTCGATCGACAGCGTGATGTCGTGACCGTCGCGCGGCTGGGCCAGAATGTCGAGATCCTCGACCACACGCCCCAGCCGGTCCTTGATCACGCGCCGGCTGCCCGGCGTGGCCGCCAGCGCCTTCTGCATCGACAGCTCGACGCCTTCCTGGCCGATGTCTTCCACATTGGTAAAGCCGACGACGTGCGCGGCGATCTCGCCTTCCGGATAGAAGCGCTTGTACTCCTTGCGCTGGTAAACGCCCGGGATGTCCAGATCGGCCACCTGCTTGGCCACGTCGGGCAGCACCTGGCGCTTCACGTAGACGAAGCTCTTTTCCTGGTTGAACTTGCGGCGCAGATCCGACTCGCTCATCTCGAGCAACCTGGCGAGCTGGCGCACCTGCTGCGCCGAAATGTCGTCGGGCACGTCTTCGGGAATGGCCCAGATGGCTTTCACGGGCAGACTCGTGGCAAGCACCTGTCCGTTACGGTCGAACACTTTGCCGCGCGTGGCGGACATCTCCAGTGTGCGTTCGTAACGACTCTCGCCCTGACGCTGATAGAAGGCGTTGCCCGGCCCCTGGATCCAGAACGCGCGCGCGACCAGCGACGCGAATGCGCCGAAGATCACAAACACGAGCATCCTGGAGCGCCACATCGGCAGACGCACGGACAGGACCGGGCTGGCAGAGAACTGCACATCCTTGGTCTTGGCCTTGGCGTCCTTGCGGCGAATCATCGCTTGCCTCCGCTCGCGGGGGCGGACGCGGCGCTCGCGCTCGGCACCGGCACATCCACCATGGCGCCGGCGCTGCCGGCGGGCGCGGACAGATATTGCGTGCGGCCCGGCGAGACGGCCTGCATCTTCAGGTCGGTGCGCGCCACGCTTTCGATGCGCGCGCTTTTGCTTTGCGCGCTCTGCTCGTATTGGAGGCGATCCCAGTCCTGCAGGAGTTGATGCTCGAGCGCCTGCTCGCGGTTGAGTTCGACGAACGTACCGCGCGCACGATATTGCGCGTTGATCAACGACAATGCGCAACCGATGAGCAGCACAAGCAGGAGGACGTTGAGCCGGCTCATGTCGACACCCGCTCCATGACCCGCATGATCGCCGAGCGCGCACGCGGGTTGGCCTCCACCTCGGCGGCGGACGGCTTGATCTTGCGGCTGGCCTTGAACGGCGGCTCGGGAATCTCGTGGGCGCGCAACGGCACGCGGCGATCGACCGCCGGCGCGCTCGCGCGCGCTTGCATGAAGCGCTTCACGATACGGTCTTCCAGCGAATGAAAGCTGATCGCCACGAGTCTGCCTCCCGTTTCGAGGACATCGGCCGCCACATCGAGGGCTATCTGCAGGTCCGCAAGCTCTTGATTGACGTGAATCCGTAGAGCCTGAAAGGTACGTGTTGCCGGGTCCTTGCCCTTCTCACGGGTCTTGACGGCACCCGCCACGATCTCGGCAAGCTCGCGTGTACTGACGAGTGGACCGAGGCGATCGGCGTTTGCCCGGCGAGCAACAAGCGCCTTTGCAATCTGAAAAGCAAACCGTTCTTCCCCATAGTCCTTGATCACCTCCGTCATTTCTTCCAGCGTTGCCCGGGCCAGCCAATCCGCCGCCGACTCGCCGCGCGTGGGATCCATGCGCATGTCGAGCGGACCGTCGTAACGAAAACTGAATCCGCGCGCAGGGTCGTCGATCTGCGGCGACGAGACGCCCAGGTCCAGCAAAACGCCCGACACCTTGTCGATACCGCGTCGGGCCAGCGCTTCGCGCAACGTCGCGAAGCTCTCGTGCTCAATCGAAAATCGCGGATCGGCAATCTTCGCCGCCTCCGCGATCGCTTGGGGATCCTTGTCGAACGCGATCAATCTCCCCTTTGCGCCCAGCCGCTCCAGAACCCTGCGACTGTGCCCGCCGCGGCCGAACGTGCCGTCGACGTAAACGCCGTCGTCGCGCCACAGCAAGGCATCCACGGCCTCCTCCAGCAGGACCGTGCGGTGCTGCATTACCGTTTCCACCGCGTGCGCCATGCTCGTCGGACCACCTGATCTGTCAAAAAGTGAAGTTCTTCAGTGCTTCCGGCATGCCCTGCGCCATCGCCGCCTGTTCCTTGGCGGCGTATGTCGCGGCATCCCAGAGTTCAAAGTGACTGCCCATACCCAGCAGCATGACTTCCTTGTCCATGCCCGCAGCCGCGCGCAATTCCGGCGCCACCAGGACGCGCCCCGCCGAATCCATCTCGACGTCGGCTGCGTTGCCCAGGAAAATGCGCCGCCACCAGTGCGCGTCCATCGGCAGTGCGGCGATCTTGCCGCGGAAGATTTCCCATTCGGGTCGCGGGAACAGCAAAAGACAACCGTCCGGGTGCTTCGTGATCGTCACCTTGCCTTCAGCGTCGCCCTGAAGCACGTCACGATGCCGGGCCGGAATCGACATCCGTCCCTTCGCATCCAGTGAAAGTGCCGAGGCTCCCTGAAACACGTGCGCTCCCGTGAGGTTTCGTCCGCCTGCCCGTCATGCCGAAAGAGAAAGATTTCGTGCCTTACACCACACAAAAATACACTTTCTCACACTATTTCCCACTTTAGAGGAGAGTGTTTGGGCGGTCAAGCGTTTCACCTGTTTTTCCAGGGGAATTTGTCAGACAGAACAATGACTTAGCGCACTTTCCTAAAGCCGGAAAACGGAATTTTGTCAGGAAAATTAAAGACATAACTGCGATAGTGAAAGTGGAACCTCAAACTTTGTGCATCGCCTCGCAGGAGGCCCGCCAGCACTATCGATACCGGGTAGTGCGCGCTCACGCCGTGCCGGAACCCGGTCGATACCGGTCGGCGGCCGTGGGGCAAAGGGAAAATCGACACGGGAGGTGGGGGTCAGTCGGGGAGGTATTGCCGTCGCGCGATGGGGCTGTTCTGCTGCTTCGTCTTCCTGTTGCCGTTGTGGGTCGGGCGGGCGAACTGTCATCGCCCCGCGCATCCCTCTATATATAGTAGGCGGTCGTCGTCATGACTTTGGCCGCGGCCCGCATGACCCGCTGTACCGGCACCGGCAACGTCACACCGCCGGCGTCACGCGCTGCCTGACCGTGCTCGATCTCGTCGCGCCGCATCTGATCGACGATCGCGCGCGAGCGCAGATCATGCGGTGGCAGATCGTTGAGGTGACCATCCAGATGATGCTCGACCTGGCGCTCGGTCTCCGACATGAAGCCCAGGCTGACCTTGTCGCCGCACTTGCCGGCCACAAAACCAATCGCGAACGCCCCGGCGTACCAAAGGGGATTGAGCAAGCTCGGGCGCGAGCCCAGCTCCGTCAGGCGATGCGCCGTCCACGCGAGGTGGTCTTCTTCCTCCTTGCCCGCGTGCTCGAAGGCCGCCCGCAACTCAGAACGCTTCGTCGCCAGCTTCTGTGCCTGATAGAGCGCCTGCGCGCAGACCTCACCCACGTGATTCACGCGCATGAGCCCGGCCACGTGGCGTCGCTCTTGCGGGGTCAGGGCATCATCGCCGATCGATACATCCTGAGGGGAAGAAGGCGTCGTCGCAACGGGCGTCGGGCGTGAGGCCCGGGTGACGCCGGCGATCGCTCGCAGGCCGCGGTCAAGTTCGGAGATCAGGCTGTCGGAGAACATCGTACATTCAACTCACTTCAATCTTTCACAATGTGGAACGCTGGACGATTATTTCGCGTCCGCCGCCGATGATACGCCCCTTTGCCCGGCGCGCCTTGCGCGGGCGCAAACGCACGGAAGCCCCGCCAGAAGCCGGTTTCCGGGATGTTGCGTAAACGAAACAAAGGTGCCCGCAAACCCGCGCAAAACCGGCCTTTTCCTTTGCCGCCCACATTGAATTTGTTACATTACGTCCAACTTCTCGCGAAGTTGATTAGCAAGGACGTTATCACTAGTGACCTTGTTAAACAAATCTCACAATCCTTTGGAGATCACTCAATGAAAAAGTCGCTTCTCGCTCTGGGCGTGCTCGGCGCATTCGCTGGCGCTGCTCACGCACAAAGCAGCGTGACCCTGTACGGTATCATCGACGCTGGTGTTCAATACGTCAGCAAGACTGGCGGCAACCTGTCGAGCACGGCTACCACTGCGAAGAACTTCCAGTTCGCCAACGGCAACCTGCAAGGCTCGCGTTGGGGCTTGAAGGGTGCTGAAGACCTCGGTGGCGGCCTGAAGGCGATCTTCGTCTTGGAAAACGGCTTCTCGCTTGGTAACGGCACGCTGGGCCAAAACGGTCGCATGTTCGGTCGTCAAGCCTACGTCGGTCTGAGCAGCGCAACGGCTGGTACGTTGACCATCGGTCGTCAGTACGACTCCGTAGTTGATTTCGTCGGTCCGTACGCTTCGGGCAGCCAGTGGGCGACGTTCGCGGGCGCTCACCCGTTCGACAACGACAACCTGAACAATACGTTCCGTCTGAACAACTCGATCAAGTACACGACGGTTAACTACAACGGTTTCAGCGCCGGCGGTCTGTACAGCTTCTCGAACTCGGCTAACAACGGTACGGACGGTACGGGCTTCGCTAACAACCGCGCATACTCGTTCGGTCTGGGCTACGCTAACGGCCCGGTGTCGTTCGGTGCTGGTTACTTGTACCTCGGCGCCCCGGGTAGCAACAACACCGGCTCGTTGATGAACAACCCGACGACCGCAGTCAACGATACCAGCACCGCCATGACGGCTGGTGGTGCCAACGACAAGTCGTGGATCGCATCGGCAGGCGGCTCGTACGCCTTCGGCCCGGCTACGATCGGTCTGGTCTATAGCCACAGCGTGTATCAATACGTTGGCGGTGGCAGCTGGAAGTTCGACAACGTCGAAGCCAACGCCAAGTACATGCTGACCCCGGCTCTGCAACTGGGTGCGTCGTACACGTACACGTGGTCGACGATCAATGGTACGGTTGGCAACAAGAACGGCACGTCGCCGAAGTACCACCAAGTCAACCTGGGCGTCGACTACTTCCTGTCGAAGCGCACGGACACGTACCTGGTTGGTCTGTGGCAACACGCCAACAACGACGCTCCTGGCGGCGCATCGTTGAACGGCCTGGGCTACTCGCAAAGCACGAACCAGTTCGCCGTTACGGCTGGTATCCGTCACAAGTTCTAAGCTGACAGCTTCTGTCACTTAGTCTTTGACGAAAGGGCACCTTCGGGTGCCCTTTTTTTATGTCCTCCGCCCCCCCTGCGGGGCGCCCCCAGCTTGACCCCGGGTTTATTTCAAACCTAAAATTTCCATACTGTAAATTTCACGCCATCCATCATGAGCCTCGCCGACTCCGACTCTCTCGATCTCGAAACGCGAGCCCACGATCGCGAGCACGACGCCCTTCGGCTTTGGCTGCGGCTGCTGACATGTGCCAATCTGATCGAGACGGATATCCGGTCCCGCCTGCGTCAGGAGTTTGATTGCACACTGCCCCGCTTCGACCTGCTCGCCCAGCTCGATCGGCATCCTGAAGGGCTGAAGATGGGGGAGCTGAGCAAGCGGATGATGGTCACCGGCGGGAATGTCACCGGCATCACCGACCAACTGGAGAAAGAGGGCTGGGTCACGCGCGAGACAGTCGCGAACGACCGGCGCGCCTTTCTCATCAAGCTCACGCCGCGTGGCAAGAAGGCGTTCTCCAATATGGCGCGAGCGCATGAAAGCTGGATCGAACAGCGTCTGGGCCGACTGCCGGAGGATCGGCAGCAGCAACTCTACGGCCTGCTCGGCGACCTGAAGTCGGTCATCGGTTGATCCTTGTCCGTTCTCGGGTCCCCCCTTCGCGTCTGGTGCGGGCCCGTACGCGTGTGAAATCGCTGCACCATCGTAGCTGCATCGCCGTCATTTCCGGCATTGCCGCCGTATTTCGGCACCATGGTGGCCGCCGCCACGGTGGCCTGTCGCTCACGGAAACGGCTTCCTATCGCTTCGCCTGCAACGGAGTATCGAGCAGTGCACGGGCGGCGGCGGCTGCTGGCGTGCCATCCAATGCGGCGAGTTCGGTGTTGCGCTCCGCTTCGGGACGCTTCGACAGCGCTTTCACCGCCTTGTAGAAGGTCGGCAAATCGTCCTGCTCCTGCGCCAACAGGGCCATGAACGCCGGCACCCACTGGTTGTATGTGGAGAAAGCACCGATCTTGGCGTTGTTCAGATCGCTCTCAAACCATCGGTCGAAGCCGTTATATCCGCCCCATCCGGCCTTCAATGCGTCATAGTCGGCACGCATGCCGGCGAAAAGAATGTCCTTCTGTCTGGCCTTCTCGGCATCTGTCCCGCCGCCTCCATACAGCGCCTCCAGGCGCTTGCGATAGCCGTCGACCAACCTGCGGAACTGGCGTCGATGCGCGTCGTAGCGCTCGTACTCCACAGCGGCATCGGGATGTGATGCCAGCCATCGCCGCACACCCACGGTTTCCACCGTCACGGCAAACGACTCGTTGAACGGTGTATCGCCCCGGACGAACAGAATCTGGTGTGCAAGTTCGTGGAAGATCATGCGCGCGACTTCCGCGCGGGGAAGATAAATGAAGGTGTTCAGCAGCGGATCGTCGAAGTAACCCAACGTTGAATAGGCGGGAATTCCCGCGACGAACGTCTCCCAGCCATCGCGGTGCAGCTCGTCGGCATAGGCTTGCGCCGACTCCCGCGAGTAATAGCCACGGTATTCGACGCACCCGACGACCAACAGGCACGACTCGCGTAGCTTAAGTGACAATGCCGGCGCGGCGAAAACGTTGTACACGACGAAGGGTCGCTTGAGATCTGCGTAACTGCGGTAACTGCCGTTGTCCGGCTCATCCAGCGCCGTCACGGCGTAGCTGCGAATCTGCTCGGCTTCGACAAGGCGCGCGCGCAAGCGTGGGTCGATCGACGGATCGGCGAGCAGATTGGCCACCGGCTGCGCATCGTGCAGCACGGTGAAATGACCATTGATAGACTGTGCGTAGTAGCCGATCTGGCCACATCCCGCGAGGACAAGCGCGAACCCGCACGTCAACGATGCCCTGGTCACCCGTTTCCGGCGCCGCACGACAACCGGCTCCCAACAGGACGTCGGCACGCTCGGAAAATTCACGGGAAGCCGCGCAGGCGCGTCTGACAGGAACGCCGATATGTGGGATATGCGGGCGTTCCGCCACCATTCCCGCGCGAGTCGGCGACAACGCGCCGGGAGCTTCGCAAACAAAGACGGCATCGCGCCCCCTTCGGCGGCAGCATGAAAAATCGGTTCAGGCCGGCACGACTTCCACCAGGCAGTCGTAAAACGTGGGTGCCCGGCCCAGATCCGTCAACTGTTGGCTAGTCACTTCGTTCGCGTTCTTGCCATCCGGCGCCAGCTTTTTCCACCAGATCGACAGCCCCACGACAACGCCTTCGCGCGCCTTCTCTGTGACTCTGGCCTTGGCGCGCAACGTCCCCCGGTCGTTGAAGATGCGCACACCGGCGCCATCGGCAATGCCACGCGACGCGGCGTCCGACGGGTGGATGTCCAGCGTTGGCTCCCCGACGGAAGCACGCAGGCTCTCGACATTCACAAAGCTCGAATTGAGGAAGTTACGTGCCGGTGGCGAAATCATTGCGAGTGGATAACGCGCGGCCAGGCCCGGATTACTCGCCACCGACTCGTATGGCGGTACCCAATCAGGCAAAGGATCGAAGCCTTCTTCCAGCATGCGTTCCGAGTAGAACTCGCATTTTCCGGACGGCGTGTAAAACCCTCCGTTCGCGAATGGCGCCTCGGGCAGATCGTAGCGAATCCAGCCGTCCCGTTTGAGCGTTTCCCAATCGCTTCCCGCCATGCGCGCGTCGCTCCAGCGCATCGATTGCGCCGCGAGTTGATCGTCCGTATCCGAGAAGCAGGCCTCCTGCCAGCCCATTCTTCGGGCCAGTAGACGAAAGATCTCCGAGTTGGGCTTGGCCTCACCGAGCGGTGCGATCGCCGGGTTGTTCGCCAGCAGATAGGTATGGCCGTAGGCCTTGTGAATATCGAGATGCTCGAGCTGCGTGGTGGCGGGCAGCACGAAGTCGGCGTAATCGGCCGTGTCGGTCTGGAAATGCTCCAGCACGACCGTGAACAGGTCCTCGCGAGCAAAACCGGCAGCGACCTTGCCCGATTCGGGCGCAACGGCCACCGGATTGCTGTTGTACACGACGAGCGCCTCGATCTTCGGACCGAACGTCCCGCCCCCCGGATGGCAAAGCGCATCGCCGATCGCGCTCATGTTCACCACCCGCGCTGGCTTGTCCCGATGCGGACGCAGATCCGGACGAGCCTGAGCACCCGCATCCACCGGCGCATATCCCGACGTCGACATCAGCAGCCCGCCGGCAGGATCACGCCAGGCGCCGATCAATGCCGGCAGGCAAGCCACCGCGCGCGTCGCCTGACCGCCGCCCTTGGCCCGCTGCATGCCGTAGTTCAGCCGGATTGCCGCAGGCTTCGCACTCGCATATTCACGCGCCAGCGTGATGATCGTCGCCTCATCGATGCCGCAAATTTCCGCCACGCGCGCGGGCGTATAACGGCGCACACGATCCTTGAGTTGGGCGTATCCCACGGTATGTCGCGAGATGTACTCGTGATCGACGAGATTCTCCGCAATCAGCACGTGCATCATCCCCAGCGCAAGAGCGGCATCGGTGCCCGGCAACAGCGCAATGTGCTGATGACACTTCTCCGCCGTGAGCGAACGATAGGGGTCAATCGCGATCAGCTTCGCGCCGCGGCGCTTGGCCTCCTGCGCAATCGCCCAGAAATGCACGCTCGACGTGATCGGGTTGCTGCCCCAGATCAGGATCAGCTTGCTGTCGGCGAAGTGCTCGACATGCATGCCAACGCCTGCCCCGTATGTGTACCGCAGCCCTGCGGCACCCGCGCTGGCGCAGATCGTTCGGTCGAGGTCGGACGCGCCGAGTTTGTTGAAAAACCGTGCGGCCATGGATTCGCCCTGCACGAACCCCATCGTGCCGGCATAGCTGTAAGGAAGAATGGCCTCCGGCTCGCGCGCCGCGATGGCGCGCAACCGCGCTGCGATCCCGTCTAGCGCCTCATCCCAACCGACCTGCACGAACTGTCCGCTGCCTTTGGGGCCGACGCGCTTGAGCGGATGCAGCAGACGATCCGGGTGATAGGTTCGTTCGGTATAGCGCGAGACTTTCGTGCACAGGACGCCGTTGGTCGTCGGATGCTCGGGATCTCCCTGGACCTTGATCGCGACGCCGTTCTCCACGGTTACGTGCAATGCACACGTGTCGGGACAGTCATGCGGACACGCGGCCCGAACGACGTGGGTATTGGTCGTCATGAAAACTACTCCTCTCTGCCGGTTTGCTGCGCCCGGAAATGGTGGCGTGCTGGCGATATTGTATTACGTTCACCCCCGCAGCGCCCCGCAACACGGGGACCCGAGACGTTTTCCGGAGAAATCCGGTGGCGTCCTAAGCCATTTCCTACCAAGATGTCAGACCTCTCCAATAGGGGTAAGATGAGTCATTGCGCTCCGCAGGAAATTTCGTCATGAAGCTCATTCCAGAAATCGACGCCGCCCGCGGCGAAATCCAGACCATCCGACGCGACATTCACGCTCATCCGGAATTGTGTTTTGAAGAAAAGCGCACGTCGGACGTCGTCGCCGATACGCTGACGAAGTGGGGCATCCCCATTCATCGCGGTCTCGGCAAGACTGGCGTCGTTGGCATCATCAAGAATGGCAGCAGCGACCGCGCCATCGGCCTGCGCGCCGATATGGATGCCCTGCCGATTCGCGAAGCCAATACGTTCGAACATGCCTCGAAGCACGAGGGCAAGATGCACGCGTGCGGCCATGATGGCCACACCGCCATGCTGCTGGCGGCCGCGCAGTATCTGCAAGAACATCGCAACTTCGACGGCACCGTCTACCTGATTTTCCAACCCGCGGAAGAAGGCGGCGGCGGTGCCCGCGAGATGATCAACGACGGCCTGTTCGAACGATTCCCCATGGACGCGGTGTTCGGCATGCACAATTGGCCGGGCGTGCCGACCGGCACGTTCGCCGTGACGCCCGGACCGATGATGGCCTCAAGCAACGAGTTCAAGATCACGATTCGCGGCAAGGGCACGCATGCGGGCATTCCGAATGCGGGTATCGATCCTGTGATCGCCGCCGTTCAGGTCGCGCAGGCACTGCAGAGCATCATTACGCGCAACAAGCGCCCGATCGACGCCGCAGTACTATCCATCACCCAGATTCACGCCGGCGACACGACGAACGTCGTACCCGACGTGGCGTGGTTGGGTGGCACCATTCGCACCTTTTCCATCGAAGTGTTGGACTTGATCGAATCGCGTCTGCGCGAAATCTCCGAATTCGTGGCCAAGGGCCTGGGATGCTCGACGGAGATCGAATTCCTTCGAAATTACCCGCCGACGATCAACGAGCCGCGCATGGCCGCGCTGTGCGCCGATGTCATGCGCCAGTTGGTAGGCGACGAGAACGTCAACGACAAGGTCGAACCGACGATGGGCGCGGAGGACTTCTCCTTCATGCTTCTGGAGAAACCGGGGGCCTACGTCTTCATTGGTAACGGCGACGGCACACACCGCGATAGCGGTCATGGCCTGGGCCCGTGCAACCTGCATAACGCCAGCTATGACTTCAACGACGACCTGCTCCCACTGGGCGGCACCTACTGGGTGAAGCTCGTGGAGACGTATTTCGAGCGCAATAAGTAGACGCGCTCAGCGAGCGCATGATCAGGAGTCCAGCAAAGGGCCCGCAGTCATCTGCCGGCCCTTTTGTCTGGGTCGTGCGAAGGCGACCTACTTCGACGCTGTTGCCGTGGGAATGCGGTCGGTATGCAGTTGGATGTCGCCGTACCAAGCCGTGTATTTGGTCTGGGTGTTATCCCCGTCGCTCATGATCGCGATACCGATGAGACGCCCTGGGCGTTCTCCAAATGCCTTCTCGTAATCCTTGGCGACATCGCGGGAGTATGTTTGCCAATTCCCCAGATGCGCGGTGCCGCGCTCTACGACAATGGAGCGGATGCGCGCGGTGTATGGGTTGGCGACTACCTCGTCGGCAACGAATTTGTCGTCACCCCACGTATACATAAGCGTGGCATATGGCAGCTCACGGCCGCTGACCATGCGTGCCAGTTCCCGATGAAGGTGATCCTGGACCGTCAGTTTCGACGGCTCTCCGTCGAACGCCAGCGCGATGCGCACCGGTGCATCGTCGTACCGCTTGGTGCGAATGTCGGCATTCGTTGGCAAGGCGTCGGCGCGCCAGCGCCAAGTCAGATGTGCCCCCGGATAGATGGGAATATCGAGCTTCTGCGCGAGCCCCGAAGCGGATCCATCAACAGTCGCACGAATCATCGCAACACCATCACCGTCCATGGTTTGCTCGTATCGTGTGAGACGCTTCTGGCGGGTCACTAGATAGGTTTCCCAATACGGCGGGAGTCCTACTGAATTGATCGCGGCGGACAACGGTGCAATGCTCTCGTATTGCGACGAGATGTCCGATAAGGTTCGGCTAGGCTTAGAACTCGGCGTGGCGCATCCGCCTACGCCGATAGAGATAACGGCAGCGATCGCAAAGAACGCCGCCATGCGCGCGGCAATGGGCCGCCTGCTTCGAACTCGATTTACCACCTGTTTCGCTCCACGAACTACCGCTAACCCCGTGGCGGAATGCTAAGCGAGAAACAGATGCGAATCCAGCGGGATTATCACTTCATGACGCCGACGCAACACGGAGCGAAGGCAAGGCACAGTGGATTGGAGCAGATCGCGCATCGCGCTCGACCGGGCCTTCGCAACACGCAGCGATCACCAGGGGGCTCGGACGCCGAAACCCTTGCGGTTCAAAACCGAAGATGCGACGACCACGGCCGGCGCACACCGCCAGGCTACCACCGACGGCTCACCGACGAGTCTGCGCATTGCGCCCCGCGGGACGCGCTCAGCGTAGCTCGTTCATCGGACGCGTGCATCATGCGCCATGACATCGATCGGCTTTTTGCTTCGAATCTCCAGGCACTGGCCACACAAATCGCG
>NZ_AYXJ01000041.1:0-13286 GCF_000681415.1 Pandoraea sp. E26 | reverse complement strand
GCTTGATTTTTGAGACCGCCGATTCTTGTTGCCCCAACTTTTTCGGAGTTGGGGTTCAAGATTTTCCTTTAAGTATGAAGAGGGGTTGAGACATCAGGATACGGGAAGGTGAAAGCACAACTTATGCTAACTAATCTATAAGGACTACAAAATGAAAGCCGCAGTCTATTACGGTCTGCAGGATATTCGCTGTACGGATATTCCAGACCCCGTCATTCGCGCCGACCACGAAATGCTAGTCAAAGTAACGGCCACATCGATATGTGGCTCCGATTTGCACCTTTACCGGGGCGCGCTTGATGAAATCATGGAAAAAGGCAAGTCCCAAACAGGTCATGAGTTGATCGGCGAAGTCGTGGAGGTCGGTAAGAGCGTCGGGCGCTTCAAGCAGGGGGATCGCGTCAGTATGGGGTACTCAGTCTCATGCGGCCACTGCTACATGTGCGAGGTTGGGCAGACCGCACATTGTGAGACTACCAAAAACGCAGTCTATGGATTCGGCATACCTTTCGGCAGCATCAATGGAACTCATGCGGAGGCCCTGATCGTCCCTCACGCGGATGGTCACGCGATGAATGTGCCGAAGGGAATTCCCGATGAAGCGGCGGTTACGCTTTCCTGCAACCTGCCGTCGGCAATCATCGCCAACCGCCTGGCCGATATCCAGGTCGGGGAGAATGTTGCACTGGTGGGCTGCGGGCCGACGGGAATGATGACTCTCGATATCGCGCTGCACAGGGGGCCAGGGCGCGTGGTTGTACTCGATAAGGTTGCCCATCGTCTTGACGTGGTGCGCAAAAAGGGGGGCGTGGCGATTGATGCGAACCAGGAAGACTGGAAAGAAAAAGCACTGGCAGAAACCGGCGGACGTGGCTTTGACAAAGTGATCGAGGTGGTCGGTTATCCCGAAACCCTACAGATGTGCCTCGATCTGGTTCGCCCCGGCGGAACGGTTGCCGCGATCGGCGTTTTCTGCGACTCAACTTTCAATCTGAATTTGGCCGATGTGTTTCTGCGCAATATCAGCTTGCACATGAATGGCTTCGCTAACGCCCAGCCCTACATGTGGGAGGCATTGCGGCTGATGGAGCGTGGTGTGATCAATCCGCAAGAGTACTTTTCACACGCGTTCGAACTTGCTGATGTCGACAAGGCATTCTCGGTCTTTCATCAGAAATCGGACAGCGCAATGAAGGTACTGATCCGGCCATAAAGCTGCTTCGACGTAAAGCGAGGGTGAGCGCGAGAACGCTCATACCATTATTAGAAAAAATCTGGTAAGGAGACGAAATTGAAGATCAATCAGAGTTGTGTCGCTGTGCGGGTGATCGTGGGTTTTTCGGTCGCGCTATTTGCGGCGGGCACTGCGAAGGCTACTGACGTATTCAATCTGGAGGGCTATGGACCTGTGTCCCGGGCCATGGGGGGAACAGGCGTGGCGTACGACATTGGCGCGGCCGCCATGATGGAGAACCCCGCGACGCTGGGCTTGATGGAGCAGGGGACCTATCTAGATTTCGGGCTGGATGTCATCAACACCGATATCAACGTACGGAACGCCGCCACCGGTGAATCAGTTTCTTCTGGCAATCATGGAAATAACAACGGCCCCTATTTTGCGCCGCAGTTTGCCTTTGTTTATCGACAACGAAACTATGCCATAGGGCTCGGTGCTTTCGCCGAAGGTGGTCTAGGCACCCAATATGGGGGGAGTAGCTTTCTCTCGCATACGTCAACCAATAACCTTGATACAGGCCTCGACAATTTCTCACGGTTGCTCGTCTTACGTATCCCGTTTGCGGCAGCGTACAAGGTTACTGATCGATTGACGGTTGGCGGGTCGGTAGATGCAGTATGGACATCGTTAAACCTTGGACTCCTGCTTGATACGTCTCAAATTGGGAGCCTTGCGTCCCAAAGGCGTATTTCCGGCACGTTGGTCCCATCACTGCTTAGCGTACCGGGCCTTTCTGGAGGGTACTTCAATTTCTCGCACAGTGGGATCGTTGGAGGTGGGACAGATGCCTGGGGCGTAGGCGGAAAACTGGGGCTTACCTATCAGCTCGCACCCAATACTCGAATCGGTATCGCTTACAACTTCAAAACCCATGTGGGGGATCTTACAGGCGGTGCCAACTTAACGGCGGTCAGTTCAGTAGCAGGGAACATCCCTTTGAACGGCAATATCCGTATTCGGGATTTCGAGATGCCCGCGCAGCTTTCTATCGGAATCAATCACAAATTCAACGACCAACTTTCCGTCTCGGCGGAATATCAGCGGGTGTTTTGGGCCGACGCGTTTAAGAATATAAACGTCGGCTTTGTGCAAAACGGGACCGGGGCGAATCTTAACGTCCTGCTGCCGCAAAACTATCGGGACATTAATGTGTTTGCGCTTGGGGCGGAATATCGCTACAACGAGAAGTGGACGTTTCGGGGTGGCTTTCAGTACGCTCAGGAAGCCATCCCGAACAATACACTGCTTGCCGTTGTGCCGGCTATTCCGACAACTCATTTGAGTGGTGGAGTTTCATACGCCTTTAGCAAAGACGATGTTCTTAGTTTTGCATTATCGGTTGCGTTGCAAAAGACGCTATCAAACAGCAGCGAGCCGAACACGTCGGTGCCGATCCAAGTGACGCATTCGCAAGTCAATGCAGTTATGAATTACCAAAAACGTTTTTAGTGTCCTGAATTTGACGCTCGTAGAAGGGAAACGGAAGCGGACGCTCGTGCAATGAGATCTACGCGAAAATCCGCTAGCTGTTCAGGGAGTGGTGCTCCGCCCAACGGGCGCGGTTCTTGCGTAAGTCGCATTGCGCAGATGTCTGCTCCGAGTCATCAGAGGTCGACAAACTATGTTTGACGAGTCAAATATACTGACGCTCGGGGATGCAAAGCACCTGCAGGCGTGGACGAACGCCTGGTTTGAGGCGGCCGTCGAACTGGGTTTTATCCGGTGGCCCTATGTGCCCGACAAAGAAGTCGTCAAGCGTTTGCATGGCTACTTCAATGCAGGGTTGATGCCAATGGAAGCCGCCCAAGCATGCTTTGCGCCGAAACATTGAGAAAGATCGACGATGGTTCAACCAAGAAAAATCATACGAAGTTGTTCAGGAAAATTAAGTTGTTGCCGGTTGCCAGATACTAGACATACGGAGTTGAAAATGTCGGATTCTTTAGAAATTGCGAATACAGTCACTGCAAATGGTATAAAAACCAATTATCACGATTGTGGTCAGGGAGTGCCTGTTCTTTTGATTCATGGATCGGGCCCTGGAGTAACCGCATGGGCGAACTGGCGCCTCACAATCCCTGAACTCGCGAAGCAGTTTCGCGTCATCGCGCCGGACATGGTGGGCTTTGGATATACCGAGCGGCCGGTGGGTATCCGGTATGACATGGATACCTGGGTCGGGCATGCGCTCGGGTTGCTGGATGCGCTTGGCATTGACAAGGCTCACGTGGTGGGCAACTCTTTCGGAGGGGCTCTGGCCTTGGCGCTGGCCATCCGGGCGCCCGAAAGAGTGCGCCGATTGGTCCTCATGGGCAGCGTGGGTATCTCCTTCCCGATAACGGAGGGGTTGGACAAGGTTTGGGGCTACGTTCCGTCAATCGACAACATGCGAGAGTTGCTCGATGTTTTCGCGTTCGACCGCAATCTCGTAAATGACGACCTCGCTCGCCTGCGTTATGAGGCAAGCATCCGGCCGAACTTTCAGGAAGCGTTTTCAAGTATGTTTCCGGCACCGCGCCAGCGTTGGGTGGACGCTATGGCGAGCCGGGAGGAGGACGTCGGCTCGCTTCCGCACGAGACACTCATCATCCATGGGCGCGAAGACCAGGTCATCCCGCTGTCCAATTCCTATACACTGCTCAGACTGATTCCACGGGCGCAGCTGCACGTGTTCGGCCGCTGTGGCCATTGGACGCAGATTGAACATGGAGAGCGATTTAACCGGTTGGTCGGTGACTTCTTCTCGGAAGAGGCGCTTTAAGCCTCCGCGCGGAGGCCTTTGGGGGGTGGCGTTCAAGTGACGCCAACGGCATGTGGCAACGAACGGTCCCCCAATTAGGTTTTCGTTCCAGGCAGGTTTACGCACCCGGTGAGAGCGTGCGAGACGATGAACTTTTAAGAAAGAGCCCTGACTGGCGATCTCTTGAGGAGGGGACAGACATGAAGGAGGAGAAAGGGAAAGCGGGAGAAATAGACAGAGGAATACCGCTTTTCGTGCCAGATGTAGTGGCTGATCTGCATTTTCCGGACATTCGGGATCTGGCGGAACGGCTTCGTTTCAATCCTGCGGACGGTCGCATCTGGCTCGACGATCGTCGAATGGTCTTGATCCATACGGACGCGTTTGCTTCACTGCGACAGGAACTCATCGAAGCTTTAGGTATCGATGCTGCGCGCGGATTGCTGACCCGCATGGGATATCTATCGGGTTCTCGGGATGCCGCGCTCGCACGAAAGGTTCGCGGGCAAGACAGCGCATTTGACGCCTTCGCGGTGGGTCCTCAACTTCACGCCCTGGAAGGCATCGTCCTGGTAGAACCTGTCAGAGTCGATATCGACAGCACCACCGGTCAGTATTACGGGGAATTTCTGTGGAAAGACTCGTCCGAGGATGAGGCTCACATATCCGTGTACGGCATCGGCTCCGAACCAGCCTGCTGGATGCAGATTGGCTACGCGTGCGGCTACACGAGCGCTTTCATGGGCCGGCGTATTCTATACCGGGAAGTCGAATGCCGCGCGATGGGCAATACGTTATGTCGAATCATTGGAAAGCCCGTGGAGGAGTGGGACGCCCCCGATGCGGACCTTCGGTATATGCTGCCACAATCTCTGGAGAAACGTCGCTTTGTCGCGTTGAAAAGTTCAGGGCCAGCCCCGACTGACTCTACAGATCATGAGTGTGTGCCTTGCAAGCCTGACGAAGTGCCTGTCAAAGAAGGACCAATAGGCGCGTCTGCTGGATTCAACGCAGTGATGCACAAAATATTCAGAGTGGCTCCCACTAGTGCAACCGTTTTACTGATGGGTGAGAGCGGCGTGGGCAAAAGCCTGTTTGCTCGGGAACTGCACAACAGAAGTTCGCGTGTAGGGAAACCATTCGTTGAATTAAATTGTGCAGCTATTCCCGATTCGCTGATTGAATCGGAGCTTTTTGGTGCGGAGCGAGGGGCATTCACCGGCGCATCCGATGCCCGCGTTGGGCGTTTCGAAAGCGCAAACGAAGGGACCATTTTTTTGGATGAGATTGGCACTCTCAGTCTAACCGCTCAAGCGAAGCTATTGAGAGTTTTGCAAACGGGGGAGATGGAGCGCCTCGGGAGTTCAAAGACGGTTAAGGTAAATGTTCGGGTAATTACTGCGACTAATGACAATCTCAAACAGGCGATAAAAAGCGGGCGTTTTCGTGAGGATCTTTTCTACCGGCTGAATGTATTTCCAATTTCTATTCCACCTTTGCGTGAAAGAAAGGATGATATCCCGGTTTTGCTGGAATTTTTCATAAAGAAATTTTCAAGAAGGCATGGTCGGCCCCTCAAGGGCTTATCCAATCGTGCGCTTCATCTATTGCTGGATTACTCGTGGCCCGGGAATATCCGTGAGATGGAGAATGTGCTCGAACGTGGCGTTATCCTCGCCGAGGAAGGCGGTACGCTCGATGTATGCCACTTGTTTAGTAGCGATGACACCGTGGAATGTAAGGGTGCTTTTGGTTTAAGCGACCTTGGGTCGCTTGTCCTCGATTCCATATCGACGAGCGCTCCCCCCGAGACGATCCGCAAGAGCGGAGAAGCCCCGGAGGGGCTCGAGGATTGGGCAGCGCTTGCTGTACAGATGAACAAAGCGACACTTTGCGAGGTCGAAGATGCGCTCGTACGCGCGGCACTCAAAGCCGCGAACGGGAACATATCAGAAGCCGCACGTCTTCTCGGATTGACACGCGCGCAACTCGACTACCGTGTCAAGAAGTTGAACAATTCAATGCCAATCTCGACGGAGAAGTAGAGAGCGCAAAGCACCAGCGTTTGGGATCAACTGAAGCGCTCCGGGTTCGTCGGAGACCGCCGAGTTTGGCGCTACGCCGCGCGTGCGGGCAACGCCTGATTCCGATTGTAAGGGCTTTGTTCGGGAGGTTAGGGGCGCTGGTGGTGCAGACGCAATTAGGCTTTTTTAACGCACCTCGCCTGACCAAATGCATTCCATTGATTGATCAGGTTGGCGATAGCGCGGCCTTCCTGAGTTTGTGACGCGATGCGACGCGTCAGCAGCGTGTCGCCGATGCAGCGCTTAATGCGCGAAAATTGCGCCTCAACGCGAGCGCGCAGGCCATAGCCATATTTGTTCTGGAATGCATACTGTCCCTTCTCTTTCAGATAACGCACAAGTTGATCGTGCCAACGATTTTGCTTCGCGTCATCGACCGCATCGGCCTTGGGAGGAATCACCGGCACGACGCCGCTGGCGAGCAGTTGTTCATTGCGCTCGATCTGGTAATACGCCGTATCGGCAATGAGTCGATCGATCTTACCGACTTGCGGCAACAGCAAATCGAGGCCGCTACTGTCTCCAGTTGTTACGGCCCGCGCAATTTGAGGTCGGACAGGGGGCGTTTGTCTCGCGTACATCGAGAGCGATTTTTTGGACTTCACCGCGCAGAGCGCGAGACACGAGGAGCGTAAAGAAGGCCGGAACTGCCGTGATATCGTGAGACGGGTTACGAAGCCACTCACGAATCAACAACAGCCCGGCCTATGGATCGAATCGTACACGCCTTCCTTACCCTCGAACAACATCTACGCGCCGTCGTCTCGACGCCGCAATCCTACCGGCCCAGTCATTGCCCGCATTGCGGCTTCGGTGGCCTCTGGGGCCACGGCTTCTACAGCCGCAAGGCCGACCACAGCAGCGGCGCTAAACTCAACCCGCTACCCGTGCCGCGCTTTCGCTGCCTGTCGTGCAATCGCACTGACCTGCCCCCGGTTTTAGTCCGAACTGCAGTTAGAGTCCGAGGTTAAAAACTGCTGTTTTGCATCGTGCGCCTGAGCGAACTGCACGGGCGTCAGATAGTCGAGTGAACTATGAGGCCGCTCGGTGTTGTACTCGATACGCCATTCCTCAATCAGCCGCCTGGCGTGGCGCATTGAGACGAACCAGTGCTCGTTCAGGCATTCATCGCGGAACCGCCCGTTGAAGCTCTCGATATAGGCATTCTCCACCGGCTTGCCAGGCCGGATGAACGACAGCGTGACACCGGCTTCGTAGGCCCATGCATCCAGCACCTTACCAGCGAACTCCGGCCCGTTGTCGACCGTGATGGATGCGGGTAAGCCTCGCATCTCCCTGAGCCGCTCGAGCACTTGCTGCACGCGTAGGCCCGGCAATGAAGTATCGACCTCGATGGCCAGGCACTCGCGTGTGTAGTCGTCGACCACGTTCAGGCATCGAAACCGCCGACCATAGGCCAGCCCGTCAGAAACGAAGTCCATCGACCAGCTCTGATTCGGGCCTGTTGGTACCGGAAGCGGCGTGCGCTCGACAGCCGCAATACGCTTGCGTCGCCGCTTAGGCACACTCAGTCCCGCCTTGCTGTACAGGCGCCAGATGCGCTTGTGGTTGGCCAGGCAGCCATCCCGCTGCAACAGCACGTGAATCCGGCGATAGCCGTAACGGCGCTTCTGCGCAGCGATGGCCATCATCCGGCCAGTCAGCGCTTCGTCGTCAACCCGGCGGCGTGATTCGTAGTGAAACAGCGAGCGCGAAATCCCTACCAGCCCGCAGGCCCGGGTAACACCCATGGCGCGTTCGGTCATCAATATCCGGACCGCTTCGCGCCTGGCCTGCGGGCTTGCTACTTTCGGGCCAGCAGGTCCTTCAGCGCGGCGTTGTCGAGCATTGATTCGGCCAACAGGCGCTTGAGCTTGTTGTTCTCCTGCTCCAGTTCCTTCAGGCGCTGCGCTTCGGAGACCGTCATCCCGCCGAACTTCGCTTTCCAGTTGTAGTAGGTCGCTTCCGATATGCCGTACTTGCGGCACAGCTCCGCCGGCTTCAGGCCAGCCTCGGCTTCCTTCAAGATGCCGATGATTTGTTCTTCGGTGAATCGCTTTTTCATTGCCGTTCCTCTCTGGAACGGACTCTACACCGTCACCGTACTAAACGCGGGGAGCAGGTCAGCACCTGTTCGCGTTTGCCGCGGTGCATCTGCCCCCGCCGCTGGTATGCCTGGGCGCTGCAGCAACTGGTTCTTTCGCTGATGCTCTTCGGCCTGTCGCTGCGTTGCGCCGCAGCCGTAACCGGGCTCAGCCGTCATACCGTGCGTCGCTGGTGGGCCTGGTTGCGCGAGCGCACGCAGGACTTCGCCTTCCACCTGCGCAGCCGTTTCCCCGAGCTCGGCCGCACCGAGGGCGTCGCCACTTTCTGGCGGGCCTGCTTGAGCCTGATGCCATTGGATAAGGCCATGGCGTGGCTCGATCGCGACGGCCTGATCGTCCCGTGATCCGTTGATCCTGGCGCGTCGCGAGACAGCCGGCTTCGCGTTTTTTCCGGGTGCCCACACAGTTTGGCCACTTCCGCCGCCATCGGAACGGCGATTTCATGTCACTTCCTCAACTGAACGAAGGAATTTGACGACATGAACCCCATTGACGAGATGGCGCTGTTCCGTCTGGGCGTGCTCGGCCCGCTTGTCAGCCGCGGCGAACTCGCCCGTGGTGAACTCGCTCGCCTCATGCACCAGATCGCCCAGCAGGAGTACGCCATTCCCGGCTCCCGACGCCGCCACATCAGCGAGAAGACGCTGCGCGTCTGGTACGACCTCTGGCGTCGCGACGGCGTCACAGGACTCGCCAGCAAGCCTCGCAATGACCGCGGCGCGTCGAAACTGCCCGAGGCGGTGCAGCTCGCCGTGATCGCCGCCAAGCGCGAGAACCCACGCCGCTCGATCCGTCAGTTGCGCCTGCTGCTCGAGGGCGCCGGCGTCGTGCCGCGCGATTCGCTCTCCAAGAGCGCCGTACACCGCCTGCTCAAGACCCACGGCCTTTCGCGTATCGCCGGTCCCGCTGTCGTGCCCGACGAGAAGCGCAGCTTCGTCGCCGAGCACGCGGGTTCGATCTGGTATGGCGATGTGTTGCACGGTCCGACGCTGTCGCTCAATGGCCGGCGGCGCAAGACCTATCTTGTATGCGCAAGCCAGGAACGATTTCATGATACTCGCAGGTCGTGTTAAAGCGGACACCCGCACAAACACAGCAGAGGATCTGCACGATGACGACAAGACGAACGACCATCCGGCAACTGCCGCTGACCGAGGTCGTTGACCGCGACACACCCGGCGCGACGCCGGTCAGTATCACCACCCCCGAGGGCGGCACCATCTATCACACGGTCCCGCTCGCAGACCCCGACACCGGCAGGCGGCGCTCCGCCCGCCCGCAATGGGTTGCAGGCACCTTTTCTCTTTTCCCTGTTGTCCGACTCGCTGACGGCGCGCCGTGGGCCGAGGCGAACCTCTGGCTCATCGATATGATGGAGTCGAAGTCGTCGCCGAACATGCTGACCTTCGCCAGCATCGCTGACGATCTGGTGGCGTTCCGTCGTTATCTGGATGACGAATGCATCGACTGGCTGGTGTTCCCCGCGAACAAGAGGCAACGTCCGACTTACCGCTATAGCGCATCGATCAGGCTGGCCGTGCAGGCAGGCGAACTGTCCCCGGGCGTCGCAAGGCGTCGTATGGGCATTGTGGTGCGCTTCTATCGCTGGCTCATGACCGAGGCAGGTTTCAAACCCGCGAACGCGCCGTGGGTCGAATCTGACCGTTTCATCGAGTTCAAGGACCAGAAGGGCTTCAGCAGCGTGATCGCGGTCAAGACCACTGACCTGTCGATCAGTGGTCGGCGCGCAGAGGACCCGTGGGACGATCGCATTCAGGACGGCGGTCGCCTGCGTCCGCTCCCCTCTTCCGAGCAATCAGTGCTGCTTGAATCGTTGGCCGCTCTCGGCAACACCGAGATGACGCTCGTCCATCTTTTCGCGCTGTTGACGGGCGCCCGCATCCAGACGGTACTGACCTTGCGTGCGAAACACGTGATGCGCAAGCCGGGCGAGTTTCACGGCGACGACATCCGTCTTGCCTGCGGGCCGGGTACGGGCATCGACACGAAGGGCGGTGTCAAGGGCGTGTTGCACCTGCCGCGCGCTTTCTATGAGCGGCTGTACATCTATGTACTCAGCGATCGTGCGTGCAAGCGTCGCGAGATGGCAGACGGCGGCGATCACCCCGACCAGCCGCTCTTCCTGAGCCATCGCGGTGCGTCGCTCTACGAGGATCGCGCGTCGCGCGGCCCGCTCAGCACGGGCCCGCAGGGGCGCCGCCACGTCAAGACCGGGCAGGCCGTGCGTCAGTTCATCAGGGACGAACTGTTGCCCATGATGCGCGTGCAGCTCGGCAATCCGAGATACGAGTTCAGCTTCCACGACCTGCGTGCCACCTTCGGGCTGAACATGGTCGACGCGATGACAGCGAATGAGATGAAGTACACGCGGGCGCTCGACCAGTTGCGGCAGTTGATGTGGCACGTACAACCGTCTACGACCGAGCGCTACCTCGCTTTCCGCGAGCACTGCAAGCTCTTCGACGCTGTGCAGGACGGCTGGGGAGCGCACCTGTCGACGCTGGTCGCGCGCACCCTCGACACTGTGGAGGCACTATGAGCCGCCAGTACGAGGATGTGCGCATGCCGCTCGCGGAGGGCACGACGCTGCTGCACCCCGAGCGCGTGCTGCTCAGGTGGGAAGGCATGAGGGGGCGTTCCGATATCGGGCAGATCTGCTATCTGACGCGTGACACGTCGAGCCGGAAGCGCACGCGACGCAATTTCGACCCAACAAGCTTCTGCAGCGAACGCGCCAGGGTCGTACGTCTGCTGGTGACCCAGCTTTCCAGGCGTATGGCCCCTGGCACGATGCGTCCGGCGACGATCTCCATATATTTGCGCGTCGTGCTTGAGTTCGTCAACTGGGCCGACAGGCAGGGATTGCATCAGGCGCTTTGTGATGAGAAGGCTACCGCCGAGGCTGTTCATCGCTACTTCCGTGAGAAGCGCGAGCAGGTCTCGCTGGGCAACCTGAAGCGCAATTCCGTCGGCACCAGTCAGCGTTATCTGTTGTCGATGCTACGTGAGCTCTTCAGAAACGACGACTTCTGCGCCGATGCGAGGTCGCTACGCCGTCAACCGGATGCATCTGTGCCGACTGCTGTCCCTGATGCCGAGGCACAGGCCGCCCTGCTCGCGTGGGCTGACGCGTGAGCGTGAGCACGTAAATCGATGGGAATTCGGGGCGTTTTGAGCAGCTTGCGTGATGTAGCGGAGGGGGCCTCCCTCAGGCATCTTGCACAAACGACGCCCAAGGGAGAGTCTCGTGTCTGCCAAGAACCGAGACTTCCAGAGTGTGCCACGTGAGTGCCCGCGATCCCAACTTCTATCACCTGCTGTTACGTATCGATCAGGACTACGCCGAACAGACCCGCGCGCAGCGTTGTCGCTGCGGTGGCGTACTCCATAGCGCCCGCTACCCGCGCAAGCCGCGCGGAATTTCATACGAAGCCCGCCGCCACTGCGAGTTCCGCTACAGCTTCTGCTGCGCCAACTGTCGCCGTCGTACCACGCCATTCTCGGTGCGCTTTCTCGGCCGGCGCGTCTACACCGCCGCAATCATGATTGTCGTCAGCGCCATGCGTGCGAGCGCCGGTACGGCCGCGGCAATGCGCCAGCTTGATGCGCTGGGCGTGCCGCCCTCGACGATCGCGCGATGGCGGGACTGGTGGATGACCGGGTTTGTCGGCACACCGTTCTGGGCGCTCGGACGGGCGGCGTTCGTGCCGCCCGTCGAGACCGCACAGGTGCCGGCAAGCCTGCTCGAGCGCTTCGCTACCACGCAGCCTGCCGAGCCATTGCCATGCCTGCTGCGCTGGCTCTCACCGCTCACCAGCAGCAGCGCCGTGAGCACCCTGCGTGAGGGACGGTAACCGCCCGCAGAACTTGTCGCTCGCCCCCCTCGGACTGCGCCGGTAGTCTCGCCTCTCCCCCGAATCGCGGCGCGGTGCGCCGCATCCCTGGAGAGAGCATGACTGAACTTCACGATTTACCCCTGCGGGATCGTTGGGCGCGCCTGCGCTTTGCGGTCGTGGGCCCCTTGCTGGCAGCACCGCCTGAACCCGGGCCCGTTTCTGCTTTAGCGACGGGCAAACTCTGGACGCCGTATCGCGATGCTTGTTTAGCAGATACTGCACGCCATGGACAGTGAGGCGTTCTCCCCTTGCGCTGGGAAACAGCACATCACCGTCACCGCGCTGCGGTTCTCGCAGCCACGCTTTCAATACGGCGAGCGTAGATTTGGCGATGGGCGTACAGCGTTCTTTTCGATCATGCAAATATTTGCATGACCGAAATTATGCCGATCTCGGGAATATGCGCAGTTCCGCGCCGCGGAGACTCGTTTGTCTCTCTGCGATGGGCTATGCATGGCGGGTCCGTGGTGTGAACTGCGCATAATTACAGGCTTTCAAGGAACTGCATCAGGCGATCGGGCGGTCGATATCGCGGGATCTTGCTGTGAGGTGGCTGCAAAGTATTGAGCGCGCGCTCCTTCATCGCCAGGTCGGCCTCGACGTACATGTGAGTCGTGGCTGGGCTTTCGTGTCCGAGCCACAGCGCAATGACGCTGAGGTCAACGCCTGATTGCAGCAGATGCGTCCCGGTCGAATGCCGGATGACATGCGGAGAAACGGGATGGCTTGATAGTTGGGGACATTGCCCGGTGGCCGTCCGCACGGCGAGCTTGAGCCGATCCGTTACGTTAGAGCGCGTCATCGGATTGCCCGAGCGATTGGGAAACAGCATCTGCTCGGGTGACGCCCCGATGCGTGGCAACCAGCTTCTGATTAGGCTCGCTGTCGAGCGCCACAGAGGTACGGTGCGCCGCTTCCGACCTTTGCCGTGGATATGGGCACAGGGCGCTTTATCCAGGACGACGTCGCCCACCCGCAGACCGATCAGTTCGGAAACGCGTGCGCCAGTGTTGTAAAGAGTTGCAAACAGTACCCGGTCCCGCTGCCCGCACCAGGTGTTGAGGTCAGGCGCGGCGAGTAGCGCCTCGATCTCATCACGCGACAGGTGGCCGACGAGCGGTCTGTCGAAGCGTTTCATCGGAATGGCCAGAGTGCTTTGGATAACAGCCAGTGCAGAAATGTCCTTAAGAGACCGTTTCAAAA
>NZ_AYXJ01000040.1:0-58832 GCF_000681415.1 Pandoraea sp. E26 | reverse complement strand
TCGGGGCGTCGGGGCGTCGGACGGGCTGGCCCGTTTCCAGACGGCGACATTGCGTCGCCGTCCTTTTATTTAACTTGTTCATTAGAGGACAAGCTCGACTTCCAACTGAGCCTTGACCGCCTCGAAACCCTTTGCTCATGGGGCTTTCGAGGCAGCCCATTCTTCGCAATGCATTGTTGCGCCGCACGCGGTTACTCCTGCGACGTGGTCGTCCTACCTTAGAGGCGTAGGCGGTGCCGGACATCCAGAACGATCCGGCCGACCACCAGAAAAGCAATGACAGGAGAAAAAACATGACCCGCACCCTTTCCCATCTGACGATTGCCGCCGCCCTCGCCTTGGCCGCCATCCCCGCCGCGTTTGCCGGTACCGGTGCAAACGGCTATCCGAACGAAAACTTCTTCTGGCAATCGAGCGTGTACAGCGAAAAGCTCGCGGTGCCGCGCGCGCAGGTCCGTGAACAACTGGTCCGGGCGCAGGCGCAAGGCACGCTCACCCAGACCGACAGCCAGTACCCGGTGCTGGTGACGTACGGCAACCCGGTCGGCGAACGCGTCAACGGCTCGGCGGGTGCACTGAGCAATTCGACCTACATCGGCAGCTGAGCCGGCGCTCGCCCGGCAACGACAGTGCCAGGCGTCGACTCACCGCACAACCGACACCCCGCGAACCTTTGCGGGGTGTTTTGTTATGGAGACGAAGCCAGGCAGCGTCTCAGGCCGCGATGTCCGCGAGCTTCCGATCTCCCAAAGGCGTGACACGCAGCGCGCGCGCCACTCGCGTCGGTTCGAGCCACTTCGCCTCGAGGCACTTGCCAAGCAACGCCGCACCCAGCGCGCCGCCGAGGTGCGGCTTGCGTTCGCTCCAGTCAGGACAGGTGCAGGCGAAGCGGCGTCTGCGCGTGTGCGCTTGCGAGAGATCGACGCCGAGCGCTGTCATGCCGCGCATGCCCGCGTCCGTCAGGGCCACATCGCTGCCGTCCACGCGAATCCACTGGCGGGCCTGCATCCTCGCGAAGAGCTCGACGGCGACCTCCCCGGCGAGATGGTCGTAGCACGTGCGCGCATGGCGCAATGGCACCGGCGTGACACGGCTCGCCGGCACGGAGCGAGGGCGGAGTTCCTGCGTCGCCAATACCGCGCTGGCCAGCGCCTCGATGGCCGCCGCTGCCTCGGGGGTGGCAATGCGGAAATACCGGTGGCGCCCACGCGACTCCTGCGCCAGCACGCCGCCGTCGACGAGGCGCGCCAGATGTCCGCTCGCGCTCGACGGCGACAGACCGGCCACGAGCGCCAGCTCGCCGGCCGGACGCGCAGAGCCGTCCATCAACGCCCACAGCATGGTCATGCGTCCCGCGTCGGCGAGCAGCGCCGCGAGCGAGCTGACGCCCGGCGCGTGATCTCTTGCGATATCCATGGCAATGACCTCATGAAGTACTTGCCTCGCAGTATAGGCGGGCCCTGCGCTCAACACTTCAGCGCGTGATGAAACGTGGCGGCCTCACCGGCGCCTACGATAACCCTTGCCCCTTATCGCGATATCGCGACCTTACCGGGAGACGCCCGCCATGCTTGCCGTTCATACCGAATCCCCCGCCCTGCCATCGCCGGCAAACCCGTTGGCGGCCGTGGGTCATCCCGATCCGTACCCCTATTACGCAGCGCTCGCCGCACGGCATCCCTTCGACTTCGATGCCTCGCTCGGCCTATGGGTCGCCGCCGGCCCCCAAGCCGTCGCCGCCGTGCTGCGGCATCCGGCGTGTGGCGTGCGCCCTGTCGGAGCCCGCGTGCCCGCCGCACTGACCGATGGTGCCGCAGGCGACTGGTTCGGCGAACTCGTCCGAATGAACGACGGGGCGGCCCATGCATCGCTCAAGCCATGGCTCTCGGCACGACTGGCCACGCTGCGCACCGATGCTGCCGCGATCAGCAGGCTTCGCGAGGCGAGCCAGGCCGCCTGCGCGGACGCGTATCTCGCCTGCGGCGACTGGCCGCCGGCGCGCCTGGACGATTTCGTATTCCGTCAGCCGATCTACGCCCTCGCGGCATGGCTCGGCGTCGCCCCCGCACAATGGGCGGACGTGTATGACGACGTTCACACGCTCGTCGCCGCGATGGCCGAGGCGGGCAGCCCTTCGCCTCGCAAGGAGGTGCTCGCTCGCGGACACCGTGCGGCGGCGACGCTGCGCCACCGGATCGACGACTGGCTCGACAACGGCGCCACGCCGGGCACATGGCTGCGCGAGACCGCGCGGCGCGCCGCACGCGGCGAAGGCCCGGACGACGACGCGCTCGCCGCCAACATCGCAGGCCTTTTCACGCAAACCCACGACGCGTGCGCGGGCCTTGTTGCCAACAGCCTGCGACGCATCGCGCGGCGCGCGACGACGCTCGTGCAACCGGACGAGTTGCGGACCGCGGAGGCGGTCGTCGGCGAGGTCCTGCGCCTCGATCCCCCGGTACAGAACACGCGCCGGTTCCTGCTCGCGCCAGCGGTCATCGGCGAGCGCACGCTCGCACCCGGCGAAGGCATCCTCGTCTTACTCGCCGCCACACCGGCGACAGACGCGACACACGCGACACACGCCCATGACAACCTCGCGCCGACCTTCGGGCAAGGCCCGCACACCTGCCCTGGTCACTCGCCCGCCGTAACCGTCGCGGCCGTCGGGGTTCAGGCGATCCTCGCCAGCCGCGTCGACCTGAAGATGCTGGCGGGCGGCACCGCCTGCCATCCGCTGGCGAACGTCCGTATCGCGCGCTTTGATTCGGCCGCGTCAACGCGTTAATGCCTCAACGGCCACGCCAAATTATCAGTTTTATCTGTCGAAACCATAGTTTCAACAGACAAAACATAGCGAATCGTACGCGACGCCAGGCATGGCGGGGGTTTACGGGCAAGCGCAGCCCCCTCCAACGATTTCAGGCAGCATGACGGTTTGTCCGCACGTCTGCGCGGTTCCCGCGCCGGCGTGCCGCTCCGTCCTGCCCTGCTCTCATGTCCGACACCTACACTGACGGCATGCCCATGCCCGCCCGGGTCTGGGCCATTGCGACCGTCATGCTCGCCATCTCGCTCTCGGTACTCGACGGCGCCATTGCCAACGTGGCGCTGCCGACCATCGCGCGCGATCTGAACGCCAGCCCCGCCACGTCGATCTGGATCGTGAACGCGTACCAACTCGCGATCACGATTTCGTTGCTGCCGCTTGCCGCACTTGGCGAAATCGTGAGCTATCGACGCGTCTACACCTACGGTCTGGCATTGTTCACGCTCGCCTCGCTCGCCTGCGCGCTCTCCGACTCGCTCGTCACGCTCACACTCGCCCGGGTTGTGCAGGGCTTCGGTGCGGCCGGCATCATGAGCGTGAACACAGCGCTGGTGAAGGCCATCTACCCGTCGCGCTGGCTCGGTCGTGGCGTCGCGCTCAACTCGCTGATCGTGGCCGTGTCTTCGGCGGCCGGCCCCACGATCGCCGCCGGCATTCTCTCGGTCGCTCACTGGCCGTGGCTGTTCGCGGTCAATGTGCCGCTCGGGGTCGTCGCGTTCGCCATTGCGGTGCGCTCGTTGCCCGACAGCGTGCGCGCCTCGCATCCCTTCGACTGGATTGGCGCGGTACTGAGCGCCCTCACCTTCGGGCTACTGATCTCAGGCATCGATTCGTTCGGGCACGGACAGGAACGATGGCTCGTGGCGGTCGAACTCGCGGCCGCCGTGATCATCGGTACGATTTTCGTGCGGCGCCAGCGCCATCAGCCGGTGCCGCTCCTGCCCGTCGATCTGCTGCGCATTCCGATCTTCGGGCTGTCGATCTGCACCTCCATGGCGTCGTTCTGCGCGCAAATGCTCGCGTATGTATCGCTGCCATTCTTCCTGCAGGACACGCTGGGCTTCGATCACGTACAGACCGGCCTGCTGATGACGGCGTGGCCGCTCACGATCGTGGTCGTCGCGCCGCTGGCAGGGCGCCTGCTGGAGCATTACAAGCCGGGCTTGCTCGGCGCGGTCGGGATGGCCGCGTTCGCGCTCGGGCTGCTTGCGCTCGGTCTGCTGCCAGCGCATGCGCAACCCGTCGATATCGTCTGGCGCATGGCGCTGTGCGGCTTCGGCTTCGGCTTGTTTCAGTCGCCCAACAATTACGCCATGCTGATGTCCGCGCCGGCGCATCGCAGCGGCGGCGCCAGCGGCATGCTTGGGACGGCTCGCCTCACAGGGCAGACCACGGGCGCGGCACTCGTGGCGCTCGTCTTCAGTGTCGCCCCCGACGGACACGGCACCCGTGCGTCGCTCTATGTCGCCGCTGCGTTCGCGGCGGTCGCGGCCGTGGTCAGCAGTCTTCGTACGCTGCCGGCCGCCCAGTCCGGCGCGGGATCGTCGGGAACGTCGGGGCCGACGCGCGCTTCCGGCTCACCGGACGAATGACGGGCCACCTGCCCGCCGCCGCGCCCGGGCGGGTTAGACCGGACGCCCGCCCGGCCGTGCTACACTGCCGACCTTTTACGGCTCGCCTGCGCGGGCCGCAAATGCCATGAGTTTCTGCGCCATCGATTTCGGCACCTCGAATTCCGCCGTCGCCATTCAGAGCGGCGACGCCATGCGTCTGGTCGAACTTGAAGCCGGCTACGGCACCCTGCCCACCGCCGTGTTCTTCAATGCCGATGAAGGTGGCCGCGCGTCGTTCGGCCGTCAGGCCGTGGCCGATTACGTCGACGGCTATGACGGGCGTCTCATGCGCTCGCTCAAGAGCCTGCTCGGTTCCTCCCTGATCGAAAGCACCACCGACCTAGGCAACGGCTCGGCGATGCGCTACATCGACATCATCGCCACCTTCCTGCGTCATTTGCGCTCGCACGCCCTGAAAGCGGATGGCGGCGATCTGCGCCAGGTGGTCATGGGTCGCCCGGTGTTCTTCGTCGACGACGACCCGCGTGCCGACGCCGCCGCGCAACGCTCGCTCGAACAAAGCGCGCGCGACGTGGGCTTCCAGGACGTTCAGTTCCAGTTCGAGCCGATTGCGGCGGCCTTCGATTACGAGTCGCGCCTCGCGCAGGAGCAGCAGGTGCTCGTGGTCGACATCGGGGGCGGCACATCGGACTTCTCGCTCGTGCGCGTGGGCCCGGGGCGCGCTCGCCGTCTGGAGCGCAAGGACGACGTGCTCGCTCACCACGGTGTGCACATCGCCGGAACGGACTTCGACCGTCGCATCGAACTGGCCACCATTCTTCGCGAACTCGGCTACAAGGCCCTCGGCCCCGACGGCAAGGAAGTCCCCAACCGCATCTACTTCGATCTCGCCACGTGGCACCTGATCAACACCGTGTACACGCCCAAACGCGTGGGGGAGCTGGCGTTGACCGCACATCTGTATGCGGATCCGGCGCACCACCGCCGTCTCATGCGCACCGTGGAGCAACGCCTCGGACACGCGCTCGTGGGTCATGCGGAAGACGCGAAGATCGAGGTCTCGTCGGGCGGCGAGACGTACATCGACCTGTCGGTGATCGAGCGCGACCTCGGCATTGCTTTTTCCGAGGCCGGCCTGGTGGAAGCGGTGAGCGACGAAATCGCCAGCATCACGGCGGGCGCCGTGCACACGGCATCGCTGGCGGGACTTCGCGCCGACGACGTCGATGCACTGTACTTCACGGGCGGCTCCACCGGCCTGCGCTGTCTGTCGGACGCGATGTGCGCCGCCTTCCCGAAGGCCACGCCTGTCTATGGCGACCGCCTCGCCAGCGTGGCGCTCGGTCTGGGCATTCATGCGAAGCGAGTGTTCGCGTAAGCGGTGATTCGATAGCGAACGGATAGCAACGACCGGCGAACGGCGGCGAACGCGCGTTCGCCAACGTGAAAAAAGCGCGCGACCGAGAGGTCAGCGCGCTTTTTTTCGTCTGTCGACGGGCGTTACTGGAACGCGACTTCGTTGAAGCTTCGCAGCTTGCGGCTATGCAGGCGATCGAGGCCGTTGTCGCGCAACAGCTCCATCGCCTTCACGCCGATCTTCAGATGCTGATCGACCCGTTCGCGATAGAAGCGGTCCGCCATGCCGGGCAGTTTCAACTCGCCGTGCAGTGGCTTGTCGCTCACGCAGAGCAAGGTACCGTATGGCACCCGGAAGCGAAACCCATTCGCCGCGATGGTCGCGCTCTCCATGTCGAGCGCAATGGCGCGGCTCTGGCTCATGCGCTGCACGGGCTCGCGGTGATCGCGCAATTCCCAGTTACGGTTATCGACCGTCACGACCGTTCCTGTGCGCATCACGCGCTTGAGTTCGAAATCGTCGAGCTGCGTCACGTCGGCCACGGCGCGCTCGAGCGCCACCTGCACTTCGGCCAGCGGCGGCACCGGCACCCACAGTGGCAGGTCGTCGTCGAGCACGTGGTCTTCGCGAACATAGCCGTGCGCCAGGCAGTAGTCGCCCAGACGTTGCGAATTGCGCAGCCCCGCGCAGTGTCCCAGCATCACCCAGGCATGCGGGCGCAGCACCGCGATGTGATCGGTGATCGTCTTCGCGTTCGAAGGGCCCACACCGATATTGACCATGGTGATGCCCGTATTGTCGGGGCGCACGAGATGGTAGGCCGGCATCTGCGGCAACCGCGACGGCGATGTGCCCGCGGGCGCGCGCGCGTCGATGTTCTGGTTCCAGTGCGTGACATTCCCCGGTTCGACGAACGCCGTGTATTGGCTGCGGTATTCGCGCAGCGCCGGATCGTCGGTCTCGCTCATCAATTCCCGTCCCAACTCGACGAATTCGTCGATGTAAAACTGGTAATTCGTGAAAAGCACGTAGTTCTGGAAATGCTCGGGCGAGGTTGCCGTGTAGTGGCGCAGACGATGCAGCGAATAGTCCACGCGCGGCGCCGTGAACAGCGCGAGCGGCAGAATCTCGTCAGGCAGCGGGTCGCGCGTGCCGTTCACGATACTGTCGTCCATCGTCGCCAGATCGGGCACATCGAACACGGTGCGCATGGCGCGCAGGTGAGTCTGGTCGAGATCGCCCTCGAGGTACACGCCGTCCTGATAGGCGAAGTGCACGGGAATCGGCTCGTCCGATACCCCCACTTCGAATGCCACGCCGTGGTTGTGCGCGAGGCGACGAAGCTGCTCGGTGTAATAGTTCTCGAACAGGTCGGGGCGCGTGACGGTCGTCTGGTAGCTGCCTGGCCCCGACACGAAGCCGTAGGACAGGCGCTTGTCGAGCTGGGTGATGTCCTCGGTGGTGATACGAATGAACGGGTAATGCGCGCTCACCCGTCGCGCGGAATCCTTTTGCGTCGAAAAGCGTTCGAACGCGGCGCGAAGGTACGCCGTGTTGGCGTCGTAAATCGTCTTCAGGTAGGCGACGGCTTCCACCGGATCCGCAATCGATCGGGTGGCATGGACCGGTTCTTGTTCGGACATGCGCAAACCTCTTCTATCTTTTTCATGATCTCGAGTATGCGCCTATTGTGACACGACTATACGACACTCGCGTGTGCCTGCGACGAGACGAATTCCCGTGCCGATCCGCTTCGCATCGACACGGGAAAATGCAGACCACACGGGGTCTGGGAAGCACTTGCGGGCATGCGTCCGATCGGTCGCTCCGGTGCCTGCGAACCCGGCCGATCAGTCTTCCAGACGCACGCCGACCTTGAGGGTGACCTGCCAGTGAGCGACCTTGCCGTCCTCGATGTGGCCTCGGGTTTCCGTGATCTCGAACCAGTTCAGGTTGCGCAACGTCTTGCTCGCGCGCTCGATGGCGCATTTGACGGCATCGTCGATCGATTGGGTCGACGAGCCGGTCAGCTCGATCTGCTTGTACACGTGATTCGACATGTCAGTCTCCGGCGTCGGGTTAGGAGACTCCCATGCTAGGCGCGTCCTACCGCGGCCGCAAGTCGGTGCATTCCGACAGCCCGTCCTCGGGACCGTCGAGACGCTGCGCGCCCGGAGAGACAGCCGCGTTCGAGGCCGTCGCTTCGTGGTGCGGCACATCGCGTGGCCCGTCGCGACGCAACGCCGCCGGCACCACGGTGTCGAGCGGCGTCGGCACGACATTGGCGAGATTTCGACGCACCTTCTGCAAGAGCTGCGTGAGTTGGACGCACTCGAATGCCGTGAGCCCCTGCATCGCCTCGTTGCGCACTTCGTCGGAGAGCGCACGGGCGACTTCGAGCTGCGCCACCGCCGCGCGCGTGACGAACAAGCGCTCGATGCGAGGATCTCGCGCGTCCGGCCGGCGCCGCACCCACCCCGCCGCCTCCATGCGCTCGAGCGTTCGCGCGAGCGTCTGCATGGGCGTCTCGAGGATGTCGGCCAGCACCGTCTGGCTCACGCCCCGATTGTCGGCGAGATAGACCAGCAAGCGGCACTGTGCGCGCGTAAGCGGCAGCGTGCGTTGCGCGAGCTGTTCGAAACGGCGTCCGAACAGACGCTGGACGTCTGCCACGAGAAAACCGAATCGTCGGGCGGAATCGGACATTTTCATATGCCGCATTATGATAAACAGGTTTAGGAATATCAAGCGGCGCCGCTCAGCTCGCCGAGGCCCCGAGCCACATCGTGTCGACTGTCTGTCGGATGCCTGTCATTCGCCTGTCAGTCACCTGTCGATTTCCTGTCGGCGTCCTGTCCGCTGCCGTGACCGAGCCAGTCCAGCGCACCCTCGCCCACGGCGTGCCCGCCCGGACCGGCACGCCGGATCGCCACGCCAACGGCCAGCACGTCAATGGCCGCCAGATGCAGTATCCGGGCGATCATCGTCACGTGCGCGCCCATCGTCTCGACGTGATCGTTCGGCAGCACCAGCGTGGCCTTGCGCGCCAGCGGCGAGTTTCGCGCCGTGAGCGCGATAACCTTCGCTCCGCGCCCCACGGCAATATCGACGGCCCGGTTCAGATCCACCGAGCGCCCCGACGCCGAAATTGCCACCACAACGTCGCCATCACCGAGCAAACCCGCGGCGGCCTGCAACAGATACGGGTCGCCATACGCGATGGTTGGCATTCCGAAGCGGAAGAACTTGTAGTGTGCGTCCTGCGCGATCACGCCCGAATTTCCCAGTCCATAGAACTCGATGCGACGCGCGCCGTCGAGCAGCGCGACCGCCGACTCGACCGTCCGGGCGTCGAGGTGCTCGCGCATCTGCAGGATCGACGAGACGGTGTTGTCGAGCACCTTGGCGCTGAACTCCGCCGCCGAGTCGCCCACATGCACCTGCCCGTGGCGCACCGGCAACGTGCCGGTAAGTGCGCTTGCGAGCTTGAGCTTGAAGTCCGACAGCCCCTGGCAGCCAAGCTTGCGGCAAAAGCGGATCACTGTGGGTTGACTCACCCGGGCCAGTCGCGCGATCTCGGCCACCGGTTCCGCCAGCAACGCGCGCGGTTGCTTCAGCGTGAGTTCGGCAACGCGTTGCTCTGCGGGACTCAGCCGGTCGCGCAGACGATGCAGACGGTCGATCAACGCCCCCGCGCCGACCGCGTGCGTGCCGAGTTGTTCGGCGAGAATCGCGGACGTGCCGAGAAACGCCGGATGGTCGGCCGTGATCACGAATGTCGGGATCTTCCGCAGATAGGCCTCGAAACGCCCCTTGGCCTCGAAGCGCCGGCGAAACGGGGAGTCCTCGAACAGCTTGCCGAGCTTGGGGATCACGCCGCCACCGAGGTACACGCCGCCGACCGCCCCCAGCGTCACCGCCACATTGCCCGCGAGGGTACCGAGCATCGCGCAAAAGCAGTCGACGGTCTCGCGCGCGAGCGGGTCGCCCGCATGCGCGAGTTTCGCGATCTCGGGGGTCTCGAGTGCCTGCACCTCGCGGCCCTCGCGCGCGGCCAGCGCCTGATAGACGAGCGCCATGCCCGGCCCCGCCACCAGGCGCTCGAAAGACACATGCGGAAAATGCTTCCACGCGTAGCGCAGGACGTCGATTTCGCGTTCGTCGGCCGGCGCGAACGTCGTATGCCCGCCCTCGCTGCCCAGCGCAATCCACCGGTCCGCGGCCGGAATCAGGCCCGACACGCCCACGCCCGTGCCCGGCCCGAGCAAGCCGATGACGCCATTCGGACGCGGCTCGCCGCCCCCCACCTGATGCTTTTGTGCGTCGCTCAGATACGGGAGCGCCATGGCCAGCGCGGTGAAATCGTTGACCACCAGCAGCGTTTCGAAACGCAGCGCACGTCGAGTGGCTTCGATCGAGAAGTGCCAGTCGCGGTTCGTCATGCGAACTTCGTCGCCTTCGATCGGGTTGGCGATCGCGATCGCCGCATGCCGCACAGGCTCGGCGTGATCGGCATCGTCGAGATAGGCGCGAATGACTTCGGGAACACCGGCGTAATCGTCGCACGCGTAATCGCGAATCTCGACAAGGTCGCCCGGCGAAATTTCCAGGGCGAAGCGAGCGTTGGTGCCGCCGATATCGGCAAGCAGACGCGGCCCGCTCAGATGCGGCGGATTATTCCTCACTCCAGAAGACATCGAGACTCACTCCTTCACGGTGGATCAGCCGGGAAATGGCGTTGTCCTGCACCTCGTCCTGCGCCGCTTCCAGTACGGCCCGCTTGGCCGGGCCCTGAATCTGCAGCATGAGCCGCTCGCTGGCCGCGAGCGCCGCCAGCGACCATGAGACCCGCACGTGCGGCGCGCGCTGCGGATGCACGAGCACGAACTTCTCACGGGTGGTGATCGCGTCGTGCCACTGCGGAGCATCGGCGAAGAGTGACGCCGTATGCCCGTCTTCGCCCATGCCCAGCACACACACCTGCGGCACGCCGTGCGCCCAGGTGTCGTTGAGCGTACGCACCTGCAGCGAGGCGCTCGTGCGCGTGTCGACGAGCGGCAGCCAGTGCGCGCCGCTCGCGTGGGCCAGCAGCGTCTCGGCCACGAGCCGCGCGTTGCTCTCATCGTGCGTGGGCGGCAACCAGCGGTCGTCGACCAGCGTGATGTCGACATCGCGCCATGCCACCGGGAGCCGGGCGAGTTGCATGAGGAACGGCCGAGGACTCGCGCCGCCCGACACCGCGAGCAGCGCACGCGGGCGGATCGTCAAGGCTTCGTCGAGCCCGGCGACGACCGCGTTCGCGAGTGCCTGTGCCTGCGCTTCGCGCGTTGGGAAAATTCGCCAGTGGATCATGGGTGTCTACCTCCGTTTGCCTTGACGGTGGACGCGGCGTGCAGCGCGCAACAGCGCCGGACGGCCCGCCGCCGCGCGCCGCAATCCGTCTCAGTTGTCTTCTTCCACCCAGCTCGTGCCGTACTGCGTGAGCAGCGCGCTCGCGGCGGGCGGCCCCCAGGTGCCGGCGGCGTAGCGCTTCGGACCCTTGTGCTGGCGCGCCCAGTACGCCTGGATCGGCGCGACCCAGCGCCAGGCCTGTTCCTGCTCGTCACGTCGTACGAACAGGGCCAGGCGCCCGTGGATGACGTCGAGCAACAAGCGCTCGTAGGCATCCATGCGGTGCCCTTTGAAGAACTGATCGAACGCGAGATCGAGGTGAACCGATTGCAGGTTCATTCCCTCACCCGGCTGCTTCGCCAGGCAGTAGAGGCGGATCGATTCGTTCGGCTGCAGACGGATGACGAGACGGTTCACGCCGGGGTGCGTCGTTGCCTCGCCGAGCAACGGATACGGCGTGGCCCGATAGTTGACGACGATCTCCGCCACACGTTCGCCCAGCCGCTTGCCCGTGCGCAGGAAAAACGGCACGCCGGCCCAGCGCCAGTTGTCGATGTCGGCCTTCAGGGCCACGAACGTTTCGGTCTGGCTGTCGGCGGGCACCCCCGGCTCGTCCACGTAAGCGGATACGGCCGACTTGCCGATGGCCCCGCCGCCGTATTGGCCGCGCACCACGTTGCGGGCCACTGACTCGTCGTCAAGCCGGCGCAGCGAACGCAGCACGCGAAGCTTCTCGTCGCGCACGGCGTCGGCGTCCATCGACAACGGCGGCTCCATCGCCACGATGGCGAGCAGTTGCAGCAGGTGGTTCTGCACCATGTCGCGCAGCGCGCCGGTCTGCTCATAGAACTCGCCGCGCCCCTCCACCCCGATCTCCTCCGCGATCGTGATCTGGATGTTCTCGATCAGGTCACGCCGCCACAGCGGTTCGAAAATCGCATTGCCGAAACGCAGCGCGAGCAGGTTCTGCACGGCCTCCTTCCCGAGGTAATGGTCGATGCGGTAAATCTGGTCTTCGCGGAAGATCGCGCCCACGGCGTCGTTGATCGCCTCGGACGATGCGAGATCGTGGCCCAGCGGCTTCTCGAGCACGATGCGCCCGTTCTCGTTGAGCCCCGCCCTTCGCAGCCCTTCACAAATCGGAATGAATAACGACGGCCCGGTGGCCAGATAGAAGATGCGCACGCCGGGCCGCTTCGCCAGCCGTCCGGCCAGCACGTCGAATTCCGCCTGGCGCCCGAGATCGAGCGGCATGTAATCGATCGTCGCCAGAAACTGCTTCCACGCCGCCTCGTCCCACACGTCGGGCTTGATATGGCCTCGCACGTGCTCTTCGCACCAGGTGTGGTAGCCGGCGGCATCCATCGGTTTGCGGGAGACGGCCAGAATGCGGCCGGTGGCAGTCGCGTCCGAGGCATCGGCCCGGCCGTCGGACCCGAGCTGCCCGGTGCGGAACGCCCGGAACAACGAAGGGAGTACCTTGCGCAGCGACAAATCGCCGGTGGCACCGAACAACACAAAGGTATAGGGTGAAGGCGTATGCATGGCAGAGACGATGACACTGAAAGATGGCACTGGAAGAGCGCAACTTTGACACTGCATTGTAGTTTAACTACACTTCAATTCAACAAAATCTCGTGCTTTCACTACATCTCACGGTCTGCATGACGAGGTACCTCGGCGCGGGAAGCGCGCGCCCGATGCAGAAGCCGACGGCAGGCGCCTCGCGTGGGCGGACATGGCGGCCCGAATGGCCGAACGACACGAAAGGCGCGAAAGCCGCTCGACCTCCGACGGCGCGGAAGCCCCGAAATATCGGAATCCCCACAAGCCCCACAACGTCCCGGAATCACCATGACTCAGTCTTCGCATAATGTGTCGCTGCATCCGGTGGTCAAGCGCGTGACAGAGCGCCTGATCGAGCGTAGCCGGCCGTCCCGTCAGGCGTATCTGGAGGGCGTGGCCCGCGCCGCACAGGGACAGCCCGGACGGGAGAGGATCGGATGCGCCAACCTCGCGCATGCATTGGCGGCAGCGCCCGCCGACGACCGTCTCAGGATCCGCTCCGAACGCACCCCCAACATCGGCATCGTCACCGCATACAACGATATGCTTTCGGCGCACGCGCCATTCGCCGAGTTCCCAGACATCATCAAGTCGGCGGCGCGCTCGCATGGCGCAAGCGCCCAGGTGGCCGGCGGCGTGCCCGCCATGTGCGACGGCGTGACGCAAGGCTATGCCGGCATGGAACTGTCGCTCTTCTCCCGTGACGTGATCGCCATGGCGTCGGTGGTCGCGCTCTCGCACCAGATGTTCGACGCGGCCATGTTCCTCGGCGTATGCGACAAGATCGTGCCGGGTCTCGTGATTGCCGCACAGGCGTTCGGCCACCTGCCCGCCGTGTTCAGTCCGGCCGGCCCCATGCCCTCGGGACTGCCCAACGACGAGAAGTCGCGCATCCGCCAGGAGTACGCCGCCGGGCGCGTCACGCGCGCCGCGCTGCTCGACGCCGAACTCGCGGCCTATCACGCCGAAGGCACCTGCACGTTCTACGGCACTGCGAACAGCAATCAGATGCTCATGGAGTTCATGGGCCTGCATCTGCCGGGCGCGTCGTTCGTCAACCCCCATACGCCGCTGCGCCACGCGCTCACGCAAGCCGCCACGGCGCGCGCGGTAGCCCTCGCGAAATCGGGCATCACCACGTCGCAGATCCTCGACGAGCGCGCTTTCGTCAACGGCGTGGTCGGCCTGCTCGCGACCGGCGGCTCGACCAACCACACGCTGCACCTGGTCGCCATGGCGCACGCGGGCGGCATCCTGCTCGACTGGCAGGACTTCGCGGAACTGTCCGACGTCACGCCGCTACTCGCCCACATCTACCCGAGCGGCAAGGCCGACGTGAACCAGTTCCAGGCGGCGGGTGGTCTGAATTTCCTCATTCGCGAACTGCTCGACGCCGGCTTCCTGCACAACGACGTGACCACGGTCATGGGGCACGGGCTGCGCGCGTACACGCAGGAAGCCTGCCTGCGCGATGACGTGCTGTGCTGGCAGGACGTTCCCGCCGAATCGCTCGACGAGAACATCGTGCGTCCGGCCTCGCGACCGTTTGCGCCCGAGGGCGGCCTGCGCATGCTCGCCGGCAATCTCGGACGCGCCGTCATCAAGTCGTCGGCCGTCAAACCCGAGCACCAGAAGGTGCGCGCACCCGCGCGCGTGTTCTCGGATCAGGAGTCCGCCCAGGCCGCGTTCAAGGCGGGCGAACTGACGCGCGACGTGGTCGTGGTGGTGCGCTTTCAGGGGCCCCGCGCGAACGGCATGCCGGAGCTGCACAAGCTCATGCCGATGCTCGGCTTGCTGCAGGACGAAGGTCACCATGTGGCGCTCGTGACCGACGGCCGGATGTCGGGCGCGTCCGGCAAGGTGCCCGCCGCCATTCATCTGTCGCCAGAAGCCGAGCAGGGCGGCATGCTCGCGCGCGTGCAGGATGGCGACATCATCACCATCGACTGCGAAAAGAACCTCCTTCATTGCGAAATCGACGACGCCGCACTCGCCGCACGCCGCCCGGCGTCGCCGCCGCAACGCCCGTTCGATCCCTGGCGCAATGTCTTCTCGCTGTTCCGGCGCAATGTCGGCGCCGCGCCGCACGGCGCCTGCGTGCTCTTCGACGACGCCGAGTATCCGAAGGACAGTTGACGACGGCGCCTTCGCGTCGCGTCGCATTCGCCGCATCAGGGCGTCAGGAAATCTTGACGCCTTTTTTATTCGTGCGTCCCTAGACTGGCTTCGTCGTCACTTCCGTCGTCATCCGACACGTTGCCATGCCCACGCTTGCCCAGCCCGCCAACCTCGAACCTCCCGCTGCCAACGCCGCGATGCCCCGCATCGGCGACATGCCCGGCATCGCGGCCGAGCGCAACATCGCGCGTCAACGCAATCGCCACAGCCCCCGCGTTCGCCTCGACGCGACGCTCGACATCACCCTCAGCCGCACCGCTGTCTCGACGCTGGCCGTCACGCTCGCCATGCGCCTGCCCCCGCCCTGGCGCGTCGAGACGATTCGCGCGATACGGCGCGATACGGCCGCCGTGGTGTCGATTGCCCTGCCGCGCGTCGAAGCCTCGCACGCCATGCATGCGGTGATGCAGTCGCTGCCCGAGGCCGAATTCGGCGTACTGCGACTGCGCCCCGCCGCCTGACGTCTGGCGCGGACCGTCTGTAAGAATCCTGAGCCATTACGCCAGCCGCCCCCTTAATTCGCCCCCCATCCTATGCATTCAACCCGCTTTCTCGGCGTGTGGATTCCGCTCGTCACGCCCATGACCGGCGCCAACGGCGACCGGATCGATCGCCACGCGTTCGCACGCCTCGTGGACTACTACCTCGCCGCGGGCGTCGACGGCCTCGTGGTGGCCGGCACCACCGGCGAAGGCGCGCTGCTCGACGACGAGGAGCGCCGCTGGCTCGTCGAAGCCGCGTGCCATCTCGCTCGCGATCACGCGCCGATACTCGCGGGTATCGGCGCGGCCGACACGAGCCACGCCGCGCGGCAGATGCGCCAACTCGACGATTTGCCCCTCTCGGGGTATCTCGTCTCGCCGCCCTACTATCTGCGTCCGTCGCAGGAGGGCATCCTCTGGCACTATCGCGCGCTCGCCGCCGGCACGCGCAAGCCGATCGTGCTCTACGACGTGCCGTTGCGCACCGGTGTGGCGCTCGACGTCGAAACGATCCGCGAACTGGCGTCGCACGAGCGCTTCGCGGCCATCAAGGCGTGCGACGCCGATGCGCTTGTGCGTCTGCCGTCGCAAGTCGACCTGCCGGTGCTGTGCGGCGACGACCTGCAACTGCTGCCCGCATTGCAGGCCGGTGCGACGGGCTGCATTTCGGCCGCCGCTCATGTGCGGCCGGACCTGTTCCTCAAGCTCCTGCGCTATGCGCGCGACGGCGACATGGTGCACGCGACGGCACTGTTCAACGGCATGAAGCCCCTCATGCGGCGGCTGTTTGCCGAGCCCAATCCGGTGGCGATCAAGGCCGCGCTCGCCTCGCTCGGACTGTGCGCGCAGACGGTGCGCCGCCCCCTGATGCCGTGCACGACGTCGCTGCGCAAGGAACTCGATGCGCAACTCGAAGTGACCATGGCCTTCTGACGCACCAGACGTCGCCCCTCTCACCCACACGCCAATCGCCATGGACGACCTCGAACGCCATCACCGTACCGTTGCACGTCTGCTCATCAAGCTCTCCGGCACCACGCTCGCCCGGCTCGCCTACGCGACCGGCATCGCCGCCGGCACGATTTCCCGCTGGGTGCACGGCGACGGTTGCGCCCTTGGTGCACAGCGCCGCGACAGACTCTTCGCCGCGCTCGGTGCACGCACCGACGGCGCGAATGTGCGCCTGGCGGCGCGCGCGACCGGCGCGGCGCAGCCGATGTTTCAGATCACCGGCATCTTGCAGGCCGAACGGTTCGCCACCCTCGCCGCACTGACCTCGACACGGTTCGTGGCCGCGCGCGAAACCTGCCAGGGCCGCACACTCGTCAGCGTCGTCACCGACGTGACGGGTTGCACGACCGCCCTGCTCGTGGGCACGCGCGAAGCGCTGGACGAGCTGTACGCCGAACTTGACATCACGGTACCGCCCAGACGTCGCCTGGCGCCGTCGACGCATGCGTGCCGTCCAGCTCGTCCAGCTCGTCCGGATCGTTTTGAGGCGGAACTCGGCGCGTCCGCCTGGCCCTCGCACACGTTGCGCCCGCGCTCCAACTGAATCGGATCGGCGCGCAGGGCGTGCCGTATCACTGCCAGCCGAAGCGGCGTGCGAACATGCCCTTCATCATCTGCGTGAGCACGGCATAGGCGAGCAGGATCGCGGCCAGCATCGGGAAATACGCGAGGGGCAGCGCCTGCATCCTGAACGTGTCGGCGAACGGCGACATCGGCAGCATCAGGCCGATCAGCATGACCGCGCCCGTCATCAGCATCAGCGGCCAGGCGGCGCGGCTCTGAATGAAGGGCAGACGGCGCGTGCGGATCAGGTGCACGATCAGCGTCTGCGAGAGCAGCCCTTCGACGAACCATCCCGACTGGAACAGCGACTGATGCGCCGCACTGTTCGCGCCGAACAGGTGCCACATCGCGACGAACGTCAGCACGTCGAAAATCGAGCTGATCGGGCCGAAGAACACCATGAAGCGCGACAGATCCGCCGGATTCCACTGTTGCGGCTTCGTCAGTTGTTCGTCGTCGACGTTGTCGAACGGAATCGTGGTCTGCGACAGATCGTAGAGCAGGTTCTGCGTGAGCAGTTGCAGCGGGAGCATCGGCAGGAACGGCAGGAATGCACTTGCGATGAGCACCGAGAAGACATTGCCGAAGTTCGAGCTGGCTGTCATCTTGATGTACTTGAGCATGTTCGCAAACGTGCGCCGCCCTTCGATCACGCCCTGCTCGAGCACCATGAGGCTCTTCTCCAGCAGGATGAGGTCAGCGGCCTCCTTGGCGATGTCCACGGCGGTGTCCACCGAAATGCCGATGTCGGCCGCGCGCAACGCGGGCGCGTCGTTGATGCCGTCGCCCATGAAGCCGACCACGTGGCCATTCGCGCGCAGCGTGCGCACCAGGCGCTCCTTGTGCGCCGGCGTGAGCTTGGCAAAGACATTGGCACGCTCGACCGTCTGCGCCAGTTCGGCGTCGGTCATCGATTCGATGTCGTCGCCCAGCACGCAGCCGGTCACCTTCAGGCCGACCTCCCGGCAGACCTTGGCCGTCACGAGATCGTTGTCGCCGGTCAGCACCTTGACGTCGACGCCCGACGCGGCGAGCGCGCTCAGCGCCGGGGCCGTCGACTCCTTGGGCGGATCGAGAAACGCGATGTAGCCGACCAGCACCAGTGCGCTCTCGTCCGCAACGTCGTAGCGCTCGCGCACCGGCGGCAGATGGCGCGTGGCCACCGCCACGACGCGCAGCCCTTCGGCATTCAGGTCCGCCGTCACGCGGCGCAGGCGTGCGAGCACATCGGGCGTGAGCGGCTCCACATTCGCGCCGTGCTGCACCCGGTCGCACACGGCCAGCACTTCTTCCACCGCCCCCTTGCAGATCAACTCGTGATGCTCGCCGTTCTCGCTCACCACCACCGACATGCGACGGCGCTGGAAGTCGAACGGAATTTCGTCGATCTTGCGATAGCGATTGACCACGTCGAGCCGCTGGTGCAATTCGGCATGGTCGAGCACGGCCACGTCGAGCAGGTTCTTGAGCCCCGTCTGATAGAAGCTGTTGAGGTACGCGTACTCGAGCACGTCTTCCGAGGCGTGGCCCCAGACGTCGGTGTGGCGCTCGAGGCAGATCCTGTCCTGCGTGAGCGTGCCGGTCTTGTCGGTGCACAGTACGTCCATGGCGCCGAAGTTCTGGATCGCGTCGAGGCGCTTGACGATCACCTTCTTGCGCGAGAGCACTACCGCACCCTTGGCGAGCGTGGCGGTCACGATCATCGGCAGCATTTCGGGCGTGAGGCCAACGGCCACCGACAGCGCGAAGAGCGAGGCTTCGAGCCAGTCATGCTTGGTAAAGCCGTTGATGAGCAGCACGATGGGCGTCATCACCATCATGAAGCGGATGAGCACCCACGAGACGCGGTTCACGCCCTGCTGGAACGACGTGACCGTGGGCTGCTGCGCGGTGACGCGCTGCGCGAGCGACCCGAAGAACGTGCGCGCACCGGTCGCGACCACGACGGCCGTGGCGGAGCCACTCACCACGTTCGTGCCCATGAACGCGAGATTGTCGTAAGCCAGCGGGTTGCTGCCGACGGATTCGCAGGCGTGCGCGAACTTCTCGACCGGAAGCGCCTCGCCCGTGAGCGCCGACTGCGAGACGAACAGGTCCTTGGCGCTCAGGATGCGCACGTCCGCCGGAATCATGTCACCCGCCGCAAGCAGCACGATATCGCCCGGCACAAGGTCGGCGAGCGGGATCTCGCGGCCCATGCGGCCCAGCGCGCGCACATTCGCCGCGTCGATCGCGGTGTCGCGACGCAGCACGGTGGCCGTGGTGCGGACCATGGCCTTGAGCTTCTCGGCCGCCTTGTTCGAACGCGCTTCCTGCACGAATCGCAACACCGTGGAAATGATCACCATCGTCGCGATGATGATCGTTCCCTCGGTGTCGTCGGTCGCGTACGAGACCGCGGCCAGTGCCGAGAGCAGCAGATTGAAAGGATTGCGGTAGCAGTTGAAGAGGTGGCGCCACCAGGGCAGCGGCTTCTCGTGCTCGACTTCGTTGGCACCCACGTGCTCGCGCACGGTCGCCGCTTCGTCGTCGGACAGGCCGTCGCGAGTGGTGTGCAGACGCGCGAGCAGGTCCGGACCCGCGTCGCGCGCGGCGTCGGCCAAACCTGGCGGTGCCTCGTGGCCATGGGCGGGCGCATCGAGGGTTTCGAGCATGTCGCGACGGCGGAAGAAGCGCAGGCCGAGGCGCGCGCCAAGCACCGCAATCAGACGCTCGCTGAGCGTGAGAGCTTGTTGCATCGGATACATCCTTGGAAAGCCATTGGGCGCGCCGACGGATCGCGAACGCCCTGGAATCGTCATGGGCGCGGATCAACCCGCGTGCTTTTCACCCCGTCGCATCACGGCGCGCAACCACTGCGCGACGCGTGCTCGCGCGCCCGGTCGGGCAACGCCAGCGCTCTCGGCATGCGGATCGACGTGAAAGTGATGCAGACACTGCGACGGCAGCATCAGTGCTTGCGGATTGCCTCCGCGAAGGGTCATGGAGTAACGGAACACGATAAATCCCCCGGCCGCGCGGCGATCCGACCCACGCGGGCGCCGGGATCGTATTCGCCGCCCGCGAGGCGGGGGAAACGAAACGCGAACGCACACGCACGGCAGGACAGCCCGAACGGCATACGTAAAACTTGTTAGGGAGCGTGCTACGAAAGACAGCCGCTATCGATACGGCCCAAACCGGTCCTCCGGCGCGACGGCCAGGGGCGATGGGGCAATCAAGAGGAATGTCTGAGGAGCGCGCCGACCCGACGATGCGAGTCAGCGGCGGGGAAGATCCCGGGGACTAACTCGCGGTATTGGCGTCGACCTGCGTCGACCGGCAACTACCACTGGAACTACTGTCCACGGAAGGACCTCCTGAGAACTAAGACGGCGCGATTCTACCCCCGAGCGCGTCGAAAGAAAAGTGACAATTCAACGTGTTACAAAATGATGACAATGGAAACTTTCCACCGGCCGGCGGCTCAGTCAGAATCTGTCATGTTTTCGTCACAATCCGCCTGCCGGCGGCCGTCGATGCGCTGGCACCGCCCCCGGGGCAGTCCGGTCGGGTCGCGGGGTCCGGCGGCTATTTTTTCGCCCTCCGGACTCAATGGATTCGATCAATCGCGCGCTCTTTCTGGCCATCAACGCTTCGCCTAACGTGAGCGAAGGCGAACTGGCTGTCGCCGTCTTTCTCGCCAAGTACCTGATTCTGCTCTTGCCGGTGGGGCTGGCGACGCTTTGGCTCGCAGGCGGACGCGACCGCGAGGGCGCCGTGCACGGCCTGCTGGGCGTAGGCCTGGTGCTGCTGGTCAACTTCGTCATCGGGCTGGCCTGGTTCGAACCGCGCCCCTTCGTTGTCGGACTGGGCACGAACCTGCTCCCGCACGCCGCCACCAGCGCGTTTCCGAGCAATCACGCCTCGATCATGTTCACGGCCGCGTTCGTGTTGATGGGCACGGTGGCGCGTACGCCGCGACTGCTCGGCAAGCTGCTGCTGCTCTGTGCCCTGCCCGTGTGCTGGGCGCGTGTCTACCTTGGCGTGCATTGGCCCGTCGACATGCTCGGCGCGTTCGTCGTCTCGATCGTGGTCGCGCTGATCATGCGCAGCGCCGGCGCGCGCGAGACCAGCCGCATCGTGACCGCGGTGTTCGAAGGCATCTATCGACGCCTGCTGGCATGGCCGATCGCGCGCGGCTGGCTGCGTCGGTGAACGACGCGAGACTGCGCGGAACGACGAGACGAGCGGACAGTCGAGCCCGAGGAAAACGTTATGTGCGACGGGGGGATGTTTGGGAGACTCGGGAGATCCGAATCTCCCAATGATGCTGCGGAAGACGTGAATCAGCGGTGATAATCGCCAGCCGCTTCCGGCTGGTAGTCGATGCCGAGCAGTTCGAGCTCGATCAGGCGTCCGCCCGGCACCTGCCAGTGGATCGACTGCCCGACGCGCAGTCCGAGTAGCGCGCTGCCCACCGGCGCGAGCACCGACAGGCCGTTCTCCGTGCTCGCAAGATGCTGCGGATACACGAGCGTCACACGGTGGGCCTGCTGCGTGGCCAGATCACGATAGCGCACCACCGAATTCATGGTGGCGATGTCGGCCGGGATCTGCTCCGGATCAACGACACTCGCCCGGGCAAGCTCTGTTTCGAGTGCCTCCACATACGGCAATGCCGCGCGCGGCGCCTGCGCCATGAGCGATTCGAGGCGTTCGACATCTAGCGTCGAGACGGTGATCGAGGGACGTTGGGAGTTCACGGTGGACATGTCGACGGGCCTGTATTTCCTTGACGTTGAGAAAGTTGCCCCCAATCTAACAGATGCCCCGCCCTGCGAGAAGTCCCGCAGCCGGGCGGCATCCGCTAGAATCGACGCATCGGGGCCCGTGTGCCCGCCAACACCGCCTAACTGAAGTCATGTCCGAATCCACCACCAACGCCGCCCTTTTCGAGCGCGCCCAGCAAACCATTCCCGGCGGGGTCAACTCGCCCGTGCGCGCTTTCCGCTCCGTGGGCGGCACCCCGCGTTTCATCGCCCGCGCCCAGGGCCCCTATATGTGGGACGCCGAAGGCACGCGCTATATCGACTACATCGGCTCGTGGGGGCCAATGATCGTCGGCCATCTGCATCCCGACGTCGTTGCCGCCGTGCAGACCGCGATGTCGCAGGGCTTCAGCTTCGGCGCGCCGACCGAAGCCGAAGTGGTCATGGCCGAGGAAATCTGCCGTCTCGTGCCGTCCATCGAACAGGTGCGGCTGGTGTCCTCGGGCACCGAGGCGACCATGAGCGCGCTGCGTCTCGCGCGCGGCTTCACAGGCCGCAACAAGATCGTGAAGTTCGAAGGCTGCTACCACGGCCATGCCGACAGCCTGCTCGTGAAGGCCGGCTCCGGCTTGCTCACGTTTGCGGATTCGACGCGCAATGCACCGTCGTCGGCCGGCGTGCCGCCCGAAGTCACGCGCGACACGCTCGTGCTGGAGTACAACAATGTCGAGCAACTGCGCGAGCTCTTTGCCGGTCAGGGCGGCGAAATCGCCGCGGTGATCGTCGAGCCGGTCGCCGGCAACATGAATCTCGTGCGCGGCTCGCGCCACTTCCTGCAGTCGCTGCGCGAGCTGTGCACCGCGCACGGCGCGGTGCTGATTTTCGACGAAGTGATGTGCGGCTTCCGCGTGGGGCTGGGTGGCGCTCAGGCGCTCTACGGCATCACCGCCGACCTCACCTGCCTGGGCAAGGTCATCGGCGGCGGCATGCCGGCGGCGGCCTTCGGCGGACGACGCGACATCATGTCGCACCTCGCGCCGCTGGGCGGCGTCTATCAGGCAGGCACGCTCTCGGGCAACCCGCTGGCCGTGGCGGCCGGACTCGCCACGCTCAGGCTGATCCAGACGCCGGGCTTCTACGAAGACCTGGCCACACGCACGTCGCGGCTGGTGAATGGGCTCGTCGACGCGGCGCAGGCGGTCGGCGTGCCGTTCTCGGGCGACAGCGTGGGCGGCATGTTCGGCCTGTACTTCCGCGCGAGCGTGCCGCAAAGCTTCGCCGAAGTCACCACGTCGGACGTCGCCCGCTTCAACAAATTCTTCCACGGCATGCTCGATCGGGGCGTCTATCTCGCCCCGAGCGCATTCGAAGCCGGCTTCGTCTCCGCCACGCACGACGACACGATCATCGACGCGACGATCGCCGCCGCCCGCGAGGCGTTTGGGACGCTCGCGTGAGCGCCCGGGGCCGCTGGCGTACGCTTTGCGTCATGGCGCTCGCGCGTCGCCCATCGTCCCGTTCGAACATTACAAGGGGAAACATCATGCAAATGCTGCTGCCGACGAAGCTTCGTCAGTCGTTCCTGCGCTGGCTGGCCCTCGGCCTGCTCACGTCGCTGCTCTCCGCCTGCGGATACAACGAGATCCAGGTCAAGGACGAGGCTGTCAAGGCGGCCTGGAGCGAGGTCGTCAACCAGTACCAGCGTCGCGCCGATCTGGTCCCGAACCTGGTGAACACGGTCAAGGGCTACGCCGCGCACGAGCAATCGACACTGACCGAAGTGATCAACGCGCGCGCGAAGGCCACGAGCATCACGGTCACGCCGGAGACGCTGAACGACCCCGAGGCGTTCAAGCGATTCCAGCAGGCGCAGGGGGAGCTCTCCGGCGCACTCTCGCGACTGATGGCCGTCTCGGAGAACTATCCGAACCTGAAGGCCGACGGCCTGTTCCGCGACCTCCAGTCGCAGCTCGAGGGCACCGAGAACCGCATTACCGTGGCGCGCAATCGCTACATTCAAGCCGTGCAGGACTACAACGTCTACGTGCGCCAGTTCCCGAACAACCTGACGGCGAAGATGTTCGGCTACGGCCCGAAACCGAATTTCACGGTCGAGAACGAAAAAGCCATTTCGACGGCGCCGGCAGTCAAGTTCTAAGGAGCACGTCATGGCGACTGTTCCGGCCATCCGGGCGATTCCGGCAAATTCAGGGCGGTCAGTGCGTTCCGCCAGGCACGCATGCCCCTGCCCGGATGCGCCGCGGGCGGCCCGTGGCCGGGCAGCGCGCGCGTTTTGGACCCTGCTGGCGCTGACGCTCGTTTGCCTGTGCTGGCTGGCGCTGCCCGCCGGCGCGCAAGACCTGGTGGCCGTGCCCGCGCTCACGGCACGCGTGACCGATCTCACCGGCACGCTCACGCCGGAGCAGCGCAACGCTCTGGAGACCCAGCTGGCGCAGTACGAGCAACAACGCGGCAGCCAGATCTTCATCCTGATGGTGCCCACCACGGCGCCCGAGACCATCGATCAGTACAGCATTCGTGTGGCGGATGCGTGGAAAGCGGGCCGTAAGGGTGTCGACGACGGGGTGATCCTGCTCATTGCCAAGGACAATCCGAACGACCTGCGCAAGATGCGCATCGAAGTCGGACGCGGCGTGCAGGGCTCGCTCACCGACGCCATCTCCGGTCGCATTCTGCGCGACGTGATGGCGCCCCACTTCCGCAACGGTGACTTCTTCGGCGGCCTGGCCGCAGGCGTGGCCGCCGTGGAAGCCGCCATGAACAACGAGCCGCTGCCCGCACCGAACTTGCCGTCGACACGGGCTCCGCACTCGGATCTGTCAGACTTCCTGCCGCTGCTCTTCATCGTGTTCATCATCGGCATGGTCGTGCTCATGGAAAGCCGCCGACGCTTTCGCGGTCCCGGCCTGCCCGGCGCCGGCGTGAACGATCCGCGCTCGCGCGTGCTCACCGGCGGGCGCGGTGGCCGCATTGGCCCCGGCGGTTTCGGCGGTGTTCTCGGCGGCGGGCTGGGCGGTGGACTCGGCGGCGGCTGGGGTCGCAATGACGGTGGCGACTTTGGCGGCGGTGGCGGTGGGGGCGGCTTCGGCGGTGGCGGAGGCGGCGGATTCGACGGCGGCGGCTCGTCGGGGAACTGGTGATCACCATGGCACACGAAACGCACTCGACTTCCCCCGCGCACGCGAGAGATCCTCACCACGGCGACGCCTCTGCCGCTCAGGCGTACGCGCCGGAGTCCGACGCCAGTGGCGTGCACAACCTCTCGCGCTGGCTACGGCACTTCGGCACGTGGCGCGCCCATGCTCGCTGGATTTTCCCGGACAAGGCGCTCGACACACTCGAGGCCGCGATCCGGGCGTCGGAATTGGAGCACCGTTGCGAGATCCGGCTCGTCATCGAAGCGGCCATGCCGCTGGCGGCCGTCTGGCACGGCCAGACGTGCCGGCAACGCGCCGTGCATCTGTTTCGCCAGCTCGGGATCGTGCACACGAACGAGCGCACGGGCATTCTGCTGTACATCAACCTCGCCGATCACGACATCGAGCTCATCGCCGACAAGGGCGTCAACGCCTTGGTGCCCGCTCGCACGTGGGATGCCGTCGTAGCCAGGATGAGCGACGGATTTCGCGAAGAACGATACGTCCAGAGTGTGCTCGACGCCCTGGAGACCCTGCGCGCGATCGCGCGTGAATCCCTGCCGGCGCACGCCGGCGCCGTGTCGGCCAATACCTTGACCGACCGGCCATTGATGCTCTGACGCCTCATGTTTTCCGAACAGGACTTTGCCCACATGCGCCGCGCGCTCGCCCTTGCCGAGCAAGCGATGTTCACGACCACGCCGAACCCGCGCGTGGGCTGCGTGATCGTGCAGGACGAGCGTGTCATCGGCGAGGGCTTCACGCAACCCGCCGGTCAGGACCACGCCGAGGTGCAGGCGATGAAAGACGCGCGCGCACGCGGCGAGACGCTGCGAGGTGCCACCGCGTACGTCACACTCGAGCCGTGCAGCCATTACGGGCGCACGCCGCCCTGCGCGAAAGGGCTCATCGAGGCCGGCGTCAAGCGCGTGATCGCCGCGATGGAAGACCCGAATCCCGTCGTCGCAGGGCGGGGGTTGGCCATGCTGCGCGACGCCGGCGTCGACGTGCGCTGCGGCCTGCTCGAACAGGAAGCGCGCGAAATGAACATCGGCTTCGTCGCCCGCATGACGCGCGGCACGCCGTGGGTACGCCTGAAAGTGGCCGCGAGCCTCGACGGCAAGACGGCGCTCAACAACGGTGCGAGCCAGTGGATCACCGGTGCGGCCGCGCGCGCCGACGGGCATGCGTGGCGCGCACGCGCCTGCGCCATCCTGACGGGTATCGGTACGGTGCGCGAAGACGATCCCTCGCTGACCGTGCGCGAGGTGCAGACCACGCGCCAGCCGCTGCGCATTGTCGTCGACTCGCATCTGGACATTTCTCCGGCCGCGAGAGTGCTCGCTGACGGTAACGCCCTCGTGGTGTGCGCCGACGGCGATGCCGCGCGCGTGGCACGCCTGCGCGATCTCGGGGTGGAAGTGCTCGATTTGCCGAATGCGAACGGCAAGGTCGAGCTGCCGGCGCTCCTTCGCGTGCTGGGCGAGCGTCAGCTCAACGAAATCCACGTGGAAGCCGGATACAAGCTCAATGGCTCGCTGTTGCGCGAGCACTGCGTCGACGAGCTGCTCGCCTATTTCGCGCCCTGCATTCTCGGCGATGCGCAAGGCATGTTCCATCTGCCGGCGCTCTCGTCGCTCGACGACAAGCTGACGTTGCGCTTCACCGATGTACGCACGATCGACAACGACCTGCGCGTCATGGCCCGCCTCGTGCAGCACTGAAGCGCGGCGCGCACGCGGCGAAGTGGTGCGGCGCACCTTCGTCGCCCCCCACACACGACTCGCATTGCCCTGAAAAAACACGGGGCGCCCGTTGAGGTGCGCCCCGTGTTTCTTCATACCGCGCGAACGTCGGGCTCAGACGTGGAATCCCACGCGACCGAGCGTTTCCATCTCGACCGAGACATACTGCCCCGGCTGGATGTACTCGGCGGGCGTGGCGCCGCCGGCCATCACGATCCAGCCCGCCTGCAGCGGCTCGCCGGCCGCCGCCGACAAACGCGCGGCCGCCACCAGCGAACGCAGCGGATGACCGAGCAGCGCCGCCGTCGACCCGACCTGCGCCGTGCGGCCGTTGATCGTCATCGCCAGCCCGAGGTTCGAGAAGTCGACGTGCGGATCGTGCCATGCGCCGATCACGAAGCCGCTGGACGATGCATTGTCCGCGATCACCTCGGGCAGCGTGAACTTGAAGTCCTTGTAGCGGGAATCGATGATCTCGATGGCCGGCGCGATGGCCTCGACCGCCGCGAGCGCCTGCGGGCCCGTGACATTGCCTTCGAGCGGCTTCTTCAGAATGAACGCAATCTCCGGCTCGACACGCGGATGGACGTAGCGCCTGAAGTCGATCGACGTGCCCTCCTCGACCTGCATGCCGGACGTGAGGCGCCCCCAGATCACGTCGGACAGCCCCATCTGGATCATCTTCGCGCGGCTGGTGAACCCCATCTTCACGCCGACGCGCGTCTCGCCGCGTTCGGCGCGCCGGGCGAGCGAGGCGGCCTGGATGGCGTAGGCGTCGTCGAGCGACAGACGATTGTCGGTGTCGAACTGTTCGACTTCGTGGGCGAAGTGGGCCGCGTCGTCGAGCAGCTTGGCGTAGTCTTGAATGTGGCTCATCGTGCAGCCTCGCTGGCAGAGTCGGCCGGGGCGAAGACGGCGCGCACCGAACCCAGGCCATTGATACGGGTCTCGAAAATATCGCCGGGCGTCACGGCCGCCATCGGGCCCAGCGCGCCGGAGAGCACCAGGTCACCGGCCCTGAGCGGCGTGCCCACGGCCGCCATCGTGCGGGCGAGCCACACCACGGCGTTGATCGGACTGCCCAGGCACGCGGCACCAGCCCCCACCGACACCGGCTCGCCGCGACGCTCCATGACCATGCCGCACATGCGCACGTCGAACTCGGAGAGCTTCTTCGGCGTGTTGCCGATAACGAAAGCGGACGAAGACGCGTTATCGGCGATCGTGTCGGTGATGCGAATGTTCCAGTCGGCCACGCGGCTGCCCACGATCTCCAGCGCCGGCAAGGCGTAGTCGATGGCGTTGAGCACGTCGAGCTGTCCGGGATGCTCGATGTTCAGGTCGCGGCCGATCACGAAGGCAATCTCGGCTTCGATCTTCGGCTGCGTGAGGATCGAAGCGGGAATCGGCTCGCCGTCGCCATACCCCATGTCGTCGAAAAGCATGCCGAAGTCCGGTTGGTCCACGCCCAGTTGCTTTTGCACCGCGACCGACGTCAGGCCGATCTTGCAGCCGACGATGCGGCGCCCCGCGGCCAGACGGCGCTCGGTATTGATGCGCTGAATCGCGTAGGCCTCGTCGATGCTCAAGGGCGCATACGTCTCGCGCAGCGGGGCGATGAACCGGTGCGAGCGCTCGGCTTCGTGCAACGCGTCGGCGGCCTGCTGCAGACGCGCACGCGTCGCCTCGTCGTGTCGTTCGATCGTGCCCATCACGCGCCAGCCTTGGCCGGCGCCGCCGGCTCGTCCTTGGTGCGCTCGCCCACGGCCCAGTGGGCGGCCGGCACTTGCGTGGCATAGACACGAATCGATTCGAGCGGCGCGCCGAGCGTTTCGTGCACGGTGCGTGCCACGGCCTTCACGCAGGCCTTGACGGTGGCGTCGTCGCGACCTTCCACCAGGTTGATATGTACGATTGGCATGAGGCTGTCCCCTGAAAATGCCGGATTGAGCGGCGTCGTGCCTTATGATGCGCGCCCGGGCGGATACCGTCCAATACCAAATTTCCAGATTCCGATACCATTCCGGTATTGAGTGACGGGCGTGCACAGCGTCCGTCCGGCACCGAACGAGGCTTTCATGGACATCAAGCAGATGCGTTACTTCCTTGCCGTGGCGCAGGAGGGTCATTTCGGGCGGGCGGCGCAGCGGCTCAACATGGCGCAGCCGCCGCTCACGCGGCACATTCATGCACTCGAGGCACAACTGGGCACCGCGCTGTTCGTGCGCACGCCCAAAGGGGCGACGCTGACCGCCGCCGGACAAACGCTGCTCGACGAGGTGCCGAACATTCTGTCGCTCACGCGCCGCGCCGAGGAGCAGACGCGTCTGGCGGGCGCCGGCTATATCGGACGTCTCGACGTCGGCATCTTCAGCTCGGGCATTCTCAACGCGATTCCGAGGTTGCTCGCGAGCTTTCATACCGAACGTCCGGAGGTCAAGATCGGATTGCACAATCTGTCGAAGACCGAGCAGATCGCGGCCCTGCGCGAGCGACGCATCGCCATCGGTTTCAACCGGCTGATCCCGGACGAACCTGACCTCGTCGTCGACTGGATTCAACGGGAACCGTACCTCGTCGCGCTGTATGAGGGTCACCCGCTGTGCACGCGCGCATCGCTCACGCTCGCCGACCTCGACAACGAACGCATGATCCTCTATCCGAACGCGCCGGTGCCGGGCCTTGCCGAAGAGGTCGCGGCCGCGTTTCGCGATGAAGGCGTGACGCTGCGCGTCGAACAGGAGGTGGAGGATGTCGTGACGTCGATGGCGCTCGTGGCGAGCCGGTTCGGCATTTGCGTGACGACCGAGTCGGCGGCGAATCTGCGACTGCCCGGTGTGGTTTATCGACCGCTCAAGTCGCGGCGACTGCGCGCGATCGAACTGAATTGCATGTACCGGCGCGACGACGAATCACCGATCCTCGCCGCATTTCTCGCGCTGATCCGGCACTCGCGCACCCGCCGTCACGCGCTCGCGATGTAATGCCCTTCGACCACGGCCCCGGCGGGAAGGCATTGGCTTGCGCTTCGGGCGTCTGACTCCCACGGGGGAGCGACCCGCGGATATGGGCACCGATATATCGGATCAGATGCAATGGGAATTGATTGGATTTCAATTGCCGAAAAATTGTATCCAAAATGTACAAACACGTAATCCAATGTCGCCCGTCATCATGGCCCCGATTCCGGTAATCGCGCCGTTGCCCCCCCTCACATCATCTGCGTAGTACTACGGAGTATCGATGTGACGACTCTTATTTTCCCATTCCGACCCTTTTGAAATCCTTTATCCATGCGGGTTTCGAGGTGGCCGCGCATTGCTGTTCCAATTTGACGGCTTATTACGCTACTATGGCGCATCGTTCTCGCCGGTCACGGCAGAATGATCCAATACCGACCAGGTTCAGCAGTCGATTGAGGCGTCCCGCACGCCCGGGTCGTCAAAAAATACAAATCAAGGAGATGTCCACAATGCAGTTCCGTCACAAATCCCTGTTCGTCGCCGCTGCCCTCGCCTTCATCGGTACGGCCGCCAACGCCGAGACCGTCAAGATCGCCATCGCCGGCCCGTTCAGCGGCTCGGTGGCCCAGTACGGCGACATGGTCAAGGCCGGTGCACTGACCGCCATCGAACAAATCAACGCGGCAGGCGGTGCGAACGGCAACAAGCTGGAAGCCGTGATGATGGACGATGCATGCGAGCCGAAGCAGGCGGTCGCCGTCGCCAACAAGATCGTCAGCCAGAAGATCAAGTATGTGATCGGTCACGTGTGCTCGGGATCGACGATCCCGGCATCGGACATCTACGAAAACGAAGGCGTGGTGATGATCACGCCGTCGGCCACCGCCCCGCAACTGACCGAAGGCAAGAAGCGTCACTTCATCTTCCGCACGATCGGTCGCGACGATCAGCAGGGCCCGGCGGCCGCCCAGTACATCATCAACAAGGTCAAGCCGAAGAAGGTTGCCGTGCTGCACGACAAGCAGTCGTACGGCCAGGGCATCGCCACCTCGGTGAAGAAGGACCTCGACGCCGCCAAGATCCCGGTGGTGCTGTTCGAAGGCATCAACGCCGGTGACTCGGACTACTCGGCGGTCATCACCAAGCTCAAGTCGCAGGGCGTGGACTTCGTGTACTTCGGCGGCTACCACCCGGAAATGGGCCTGCTGCTGCGCCAGGCGCGCGAGCAAGGCGTGAAGGCGACGTTCATGGGACCGGAAGGTGTGGGTAACAAGGACGTGACGGCCATTGCCGGCCCGGCCTCGGAAGGCATGCTGGTCACGCTGCCGGCCGACTTCGCCGCCGACCCGGCCAACGCCAAGCTGGTGAAGGCCTTCGCTGATGCCAAGCGCGACCCGAACGGTCCGTTCCAGATGCCGGCGTACACGGGCGTGCAACTGATCGCCAAGAGCATTGCCGGCGCGAAGAGCACGGACCCGGAAAAGGTGGCCAAGTACCTGCACGCGAATACGTTCGACACGCCGATCGGCAAGGTGGCCTATGACGCTGCCGGCGATCTGAAGTCGTTCAAGTTCGTCGTCTACACCTGGCACAAGGACGCCACCAAGACCGCCGCCAACTGATTCCCTGACGCTTTACCGGCCAGCGAATCTCCCCCAGCCGCCCGCCGCTCCCGGCGGGCGGCTCGCATTCGCGCTCGGCCCCCGCTCGTCGCGAGGCTTCCCGCATGAACGAATTTTTCCCACAGCTTGCCCAGCAACTGGTCAATGGCCTGACGCTGGGTGCGATCTATGCGCTGATCGCCATTGGCTACACAATGGTCTACGGCATCATCGGCATGATCAACTTTGCCCACGGCGAGATCTACATGATCGGCGCCTACGTCGGGCTTGTCACACTGACTGCGATCGGAACGGCGGCGGGTTACCCCTTGCCGCTCGTGCTGGGCGCGGCGCTGCTGGTGTCGGTGCTGATCACGGGCCTTTACGGCTTCGCGATCGAGCGGGTCGCGTATCGCCCGCTGCGCGGCGGACCTCGCCTGGGGCCGCTGATCTCCGCGATCGGCATGTCCATTTTTCTGCAGAACTACGTGCAGATCGGCCAGGGCGCGCGTGACGTTTCCGTGCCAATGCTGATCTCCGGTGCCATCGACATTCCGATGGGCGACTTCACCGTGACGATTCCCTACGCCCGCATGCTGATCGTCGGCGTCACCGTCGCGCTGATGATCCTGCTCACGCTGTTCATCGCCAACTCGCGCATGGGACGCGCCTGCCGCGCCTGTGCCGAGGACATGCGCATGGCCAACCTGCTCGGCATCGACACGAACCGCGTGATCTCGTTCACGTTCGTGCTCGGCGCCATGCTCGCCGCCGTGGGCGGCGTGCTGATCGGGCTGACCATCGGCAAGCTCAACCCGTACATCGGCTTCATCGCGGGCATCAAGGCCTTCACGGCCGCCGTGCTCGGCGGCATCGGCAGCATTCCCGGCGCCATGCTGGGCGGCGTGCTGCTGGGCCTGGCGGAGACGCTCGCGTCCGGCTACATGCCCTCCGAGTACAAGGACATCGTGGCGTTCTGCCTGCTGGTGCTCGTGCTGCTGTTCCGCCCGACCGGCCTGTTGGGCAAGCCCGACGTCGAGAAAGTCTGAGGTCGACCATGACACAACAATTCACTCTCAAGTCCGGTGCGGCGAACCGCTCTCCGGCGGGCGAAACGCTCAAGGGCGCGGTCATCGCCACGATCGTGACGATCATCCTCACGGCCCCCATCCTGGGCCTGCAACTGAAGCTCGACGGCTACAAGGTGGTGCTCGAACAGCATTGGCGTCCGGTCTGGATCGCGGCCGCCATCGTGTTCGTGTTCCAGTTGATCAAGCCGATGCTCGTGCGCTCACGACGCGCCATCAAGCTACCCGCCGTACCCGCGATGGGACGTCGCCAGCAACTCACTGCCATGTGGGTGTTGCTCGCCGTCGGTCTCGTGTGGCCGTTCGTCGGCTCGCGCGGCGCGGTGGACGTGGCCACGCTCGCGCTCATCTACTGCGTGCTTGGCCTCGGTCTCAACATCGTGGTGGGGTTCGCGGGGCTGCTCGACCTGGGCTACGTCGGCTTTTATGCGGTCGGCGGCTATACGTACGCGCTGCTCAACCAGTATTTCGGCCTCACGTTCTGGGAATGCCTGCCGATTGCCGCGCTCATGTCGGCCACGTTCGGGTTCCTGCTCGGCTTTCCGGTGCTGCGCTTGCGCGGCGACTATCTGGCGATCGTGACGCTTGGCTTCGGCGAAATTATCCGGCTGATGCTCAACAACCTGACGAGCCTCACCGGTGGCCCGGACGGCGTATCGGGCATTCCAAAGCCGAGCGTGTTCGGCTTCGAGATGGCGCGCTCGTCGAGCGTGGAAGGCGTGAAGACCTTTCACGAACTGATCGGGCTCGACTATAGCGGTTCGCACATGGTGATCTGGCTGTACCTGCTTGCGTTCGCGCTCGTCGGCTTTACCCTGTTCGTCACCAGCCGTCTGATCCGCATGCCGATCGGCCGCGCATGGGAAGCGCTGCGCGAAGACGAAATCGCCTGTCGCTCGCTCGGCCTGAATCCCACGCGCATCAAGCTCTCGGCGTTCACGCTGGGAGCGTCGTTCGCCGGACTCGCCGGCGCGTTCTTCGCCGCGCGTCAGGGGCTGGTCACGCCCGAGTCGTTCACGTTCATCGAGTCGGCACTGATTCTTGCCGTGGTGGTGCTCGGCGGCATGGGTTCGCAGATCGGTGTGATTCTCGCGGCCGTGCTGCTCACGGTGCTGCCCGAGGTTGCCCGCGACTTCGCCGAGTACCGCATGCTGATCTTCGGTCTCGTGATGGTGCTGATGATGATGTGGCGTCCGCAAGGGCTGCTGCCCGCCACCCGCCCGCATGTGGAGTTGCCGCAATGAGCGCAGAACTGTTGAAACTCTCCGGCCTGCAAATGCGCTTCGGCGGTCTGCTGGCAGTCGACGGCGTCGAGTTCGACGTCCGCAAGAACGAAGTCTTCGCGATCATCGGCCCGAACGGCGCGGGCAAGACGACCGTCTTCAACTGCGTGGGCGGCTTCTATCGGCCGACGGGCGGTTCGATCATGCTTGACGGCGAGAACATCACGGGCTTGCCCAGCCATATGGTCGCGCGTCGCGGACTGGTGCGCACGTTCCAGAACATTCGTCTGTTCCGTCAGTTGACGGTCGTGGAGAACCTGCTCGTTGCGCAGCACATGCGCGTACACAGCGGCTTTCTGCAAGGACTGTTCTCCACGGGGCCGTTCCGCCGCGCCGAGCGCACGGCACTCGAGCGCGCCAAGCACTGGCTCGACCGGCTGGGGTTGACCGCGGTCGCCAACCGGGAGGCCGGCACGCTGTCCTATGGTCATCAGCGACGCCTCGAAATCGCACGCTGCATGATCACCGAACCTCGGCTGCTCATGCTCGACGAACCGGCGGCCGGTCTGAACCCGCAGGAGAAGGTCGAACTGCAGCAGCTCGTCGACAATTTGCGTCACGAGTTCGGTATCTCGGTGCTGCTCATCGAACACGACATGAGTCTCGTGATGGGTGTCTCGGACCGGATTCTCGTGATGGAGCACGGCAAGCCGATCATGACCGGCAAGCCCGACGAGGTGCGCAACGATCCTCGCGTCATCAAGGCCTACCTCGGGGAGGAATAATGCTCAAGCTGGAACAGATCCACACCCACTACGGGGCCGTCGAGGCGCTCTCGGGCGTGTCGATCGAAGTGAACAAGGGCGAGATCGTCACGCTCATCGGCAGCAACGGCGCCGGCAAGACGACGTTGATGATGACCGTGTGCGGCACGCCGCGCGCCTCGAGCGGACGCGTGATGTTCGAAGGCAACGACATTACCGGCTGCCCCACGCACGAGATCATGCGCATGGGCCTGGCGATCTCGCCGGAGGGCCGTCGCGTGTTCCCGAGCCTGACCGTCATCGAAAACCTGAAGATGGGCGGTTTCTTCGCGTCGAAGGACGACATCGACGCCGGCATGGACCACGTCTTCAAGCTGTTTCCGAGACTCGCGCAACGCGGCAAGCAGCGCGCCGGCACGATGTCGGGCGGCGAGCAGCAAATGCTGGCAATCGGGCGGGCGCTGATGAGCCGTCCGCGCCTGTTGTTGCTCGACGAACCGACGCTCGGCCTCGCGCCGCTCGTGATCGCACAGATCTTCGACATCATTCGCGCGATCCGCGAGGAAGGCGTGACCGTGTTTCTGGTGGAGCAGAACGCGAACAAGGCCCTGCACGTGGCCGACCGCGGTTACGTGCTCGAGACCGGACGCGTCGTGCTCGCCGACTCGGCCGCGAATCTGCTGGCGAACGACGACATCAAGCGCGCCTATCTCGGCGCCTGACGCGCCCTCCGCCACGGCGCGCATCGCCGTGGCCTCAGGGCATGAAAAGGACGCACCCCGAGCATCCCCCCATGAATTCGGGCGGACAAGTTCGGTAGGTGCGTCCCATTTTCGTTCGGGGGAGAAATGCCGTTCGCGGCACCGCCAAGGCACCCTCGAGATGGCACCGAGGCGCCCTCCGGGCGCTGCGACCGGGTACGTTCAGGTGAGTCCGCTTCCGCCTGGGCCGATGCGCCTCACATCGCTCACTTCATCAATGCGACCAATTGATCGAGCGCCTTGCCCCAACCATCATGGAAGCCCATGGCTTCGTGCTGCGCCCGCGTCGCTTCATTCCCGTGCATCGCAATGGCCGTGTAACGGGTGCCCTTGCCCTGTGCCTCCATCAGCACGGCGGCGGTGAACTGAAAACCACCGTGCTCCTCGACGGGTGCCGGCGCCGGACGAAAGCCCGGCAGCACCGCATTCGTCCAGACGAGGCGCGTGTTCTCGACCACCTCCAGGTAGCAGCCCACGTTCGGGAACTGCTGCCCTTCGGGCGAGCGCATCACGGTGCGGAACAGGCCGCCCGGGCGCAGATCGATCTCGCACTCCACGGTCTGCCACGGTGCGGGCGTGAACCACTTCCTGATGTGCTCCGGCTGCGTCCAGGCCGCCCACACGCGCTCGCAAGGCACGTCGACATAACGCTCGAGTACCAGATCCAGCTTCGGGTCGACGGAGAAAAGGTTGGCACGAGTCATGTTCACGTCTCCTTCATTTGCAGCAAGTAGCTGTCGAGTTGATCGAGGCGGCGCGTCCATTTGTCGCGCTGCAACTGAAGCCAATCCTGCGCCCCCGCCAATGTCCCGGTCTCCAGGGCATAGGTTCGCACGCGTCCGGTCTTGCGCGAGACCACGAGACCGCTCTCCTCCAGCACGTTCAGATGCTGCGAGAACGACGGCAACGCCATCGGGAACGGACGCGCCAGCTCGCTCACCGATGCCGGGCCGAGCGTGAGTCGCTCGACGACCGCGCGTCGTGTGGGATCTGACAGCGCCTGGAATATCCGGTCGAGAGGAATGGGTTGATTAGCCATGTGCCTAACTATAGGCAGCCCAAACACTTAGGTCAATACCTTTGTATTGAGCATTTTCCGACGACGATGGCGCCCGTCGCGCAGGGGCTCGCACGATTTGTCCGTCGACCGATTCGGATGGCCCTCAAAATGTCGTCGTCAATCGATTTTCCGGGCCATGCCGCGCGAGATTCGGGCGCAGCCGCGCACCGGCTTGGCGTAGAATAGAGCCTTTCCAAATTCAGCTCCCGCGTTGTCCGCTATGCCGTTGGCCACTACAGAAGAAATCATTGCCGAGCTGAAGGCCGGCCGCATGGTTGTCCTCGTCGACGAGGAAGATCGTGAAAACGAGGGCGATCTGGTCATGGCGGCCGAATTCGCGACGCCCGAAGCCATCAACTTCATGGCGAAGTACGGCCGGGGCCTGATTTGCCTGACACTCACGCAAGCGCGTTGCAAGCAGCTCAACCTGCCGCTGATGACCTATCGCAACGGCACGCAGTACGGCACGGCGTTCACGCTGTCGATCGAGGCGGCCGAAGGGGTCACCACGGGCATCTCCGCGGCCGATCGCGCCCACACGGTCCAAACCGCCATCTCGCGCGACGCCCGCCCGGAAGACATCGTCCAGCCGGGGCACGTGTTCCCGATCATGGCGCAGCCCGGCGGTGTGCTGGTGCGCGCAGGTCATACCGAAGCCGGTTGCGACCTCACGGCGATGGCCGGCCTGACGCCCGCGGCCGTCATCTGCGAAATCATGAACGACGACGGCACAATGGCACGCCTGCCGCAGTTGCTCGAGTTCGCTGAACAGCACAACATCAAGATCGGCACCATCGTCGACCTGATTCACTATCGCAGCCGCACCGAATCGATGATCGAGACGGTCGCGACGCGCGAAATGCAAACGGCATGGGGTTCGTTCCAGGCCACGCTGTACCGCGACAAGCCCAGCGGCGCGCCGCACCTGGCGCTGGTGCGTGGCACGCCCACACCGGACGACGAGACGCTCGTGCGCGTGCACGAACCTCTGTCGGTGCTCGACCTGCTCGAGACCGGCGTGTCGACCCACTCGTGGACGCTGGCCGGCGCGATGCAGGCGATTGCCGAGGCTGGCAAGGGCGTGGTGGTGTTGCTCAACTGTGTGGAAACGCCGGAGCATCTTTTCAGCCAGTTCGAAGCCCTCGACGAATCCGAGAAAGCGGCCCGCGCAAAACGTCGCCCGGTCGACTTCCGCACGCACGGCGTTGGTGCGCAGATACTGCGGGAACTCGGCGTCGGTAAAATGCGAGTGCTGTCGAATCCGCGCAAGATCCCGAACATGGCAGGTTATGGCCTCGAAGTCACCGGTTTCCAACCGATGCCGGGCGCCGAGGCTATCTGATCCGGTGGGATTCAGCCGGGTCGCCGGCATGCCCCGTCGCGCACGCGCGGTCGTTGCCGCGAGTGTTGCGAATACCGGGACGATTGCAAGTATCGATGCCTCGCCGGACAACGACGACGGGGCGTCGCAAAGCCGAGCACGGCCTGCCTGAGGCTTGCCCGGCACAACGTTGGCCGCACCGCCTGGACGGTACTTTTTTTTGAGGAAGCCCATTATGGACATCGGACAATACCAGCCGGAACTCGACGGTGAAGGCCTGCGCGTGGGTATCGTGCAAGCACGATTCAACGACGCCGTTTGCGCGGCACTGCGCACCGCTGCCGTGGCGGAGCTCGAGCGTCTCGGCGTCGAGGGCGAAGATGTGTTGCTCGTGACGGTACCCGGCGCACTGGAAATCCCGCTGGCATTGCAAAAGATGGCCGAATGCGGCCAGTTCGACGCGCTCATCGCGCTTGGCGCGGTGATCCGGGGCGAGACGTATCATTTTGAGCTCGTCTCGAACGAAAGCGGTGCCGGCATCACGCGCATCGGCCTGGATTTCGGTATCCCCATCGCAAACGCGGTGCTCACCACCGAAAACGACGAACAGGCCGAAGTGCGCGCCGCCGAGAAGGGCCGCGACGCAGCCCGCGTGGCGGTGGAAATGGCCAATCTGCTCGAAGCCATCGACATGCTCGGCGGCGACGACGGATCGGACGAAGACGAAGACGAAGAGGAAGATCGGTAATGAAGAGTGCTCGCCGCCGCGCGCGCGAATTTGCGCTGCAAGGGTTGTATCAATGGCTGCTTTCGCGCGGTCACGCGGGTGAGATCGATGCGCATTTGCGCACTACCCCCGGCTACGACAAGGCCGACCACGCCCACCTGGACGCGGTTCTGCATGGCAGCATTCGCGAGGCGGACGCCTTGTCGAAGCAACTCCAGCCGTACCTGGACCGGCCGGCGGCCCAGTTGTCGCCGATCGAACACGCGGCACTGATCATCGGCGCCTACGAGCTGATTCACTTGCAGGACGTGCCGTACCGTGTGGTGATCAACGAGGCCGTGGAGGTTGTCAAGACCTTCGGCGGTGTCGACGGCCATCGCTTCGTGAACGGCGTGCTCGACAAGTTCGCCGCCGAGGTTCGTCCAGACGAAGTCGCGGCCAATCGCCGCAACGCCGGGCGCGACAAGAGCGCCTGACGCAGCGCGGGCGGTCGGGACGACCGACGCGCCCCCGGCATCCCGGGCTTTCCAGCCCGTCGATGCCGGCGCCTGTCGGGCCGCCCGCCCTCCATGGGCCCAGCGGCGTGTGTTTCCCCTCGTCCCGCGAGTCTCCCCCCACCTGCAACCGTACCGCCCCCCCACACATCATGGACCGCACTCCCGAACTCGCTCCCGCCGCGCTGAAACTGGCACAACGTGTCGACGACATCGCGCCGTTCCACGTCATGGAACTGGCGAAGCAGGCGGCATTGCGCGAGAAGGCCGGACATCGCGTGATTCACATGGGGATCGGGGAGCCGGACTTCACTGCCCCTGAGGCGGTGATCGAGGCCGCCGCGAAGGCGATGCGCGACGGGCGTACGCAGTACACCGGCGCGATGGGGATTCCAGCGCTGCGCCATGCCATTGCCGACTACTACCGCAGTTTTTACGGCGTGGAGGTCGATCCGTCGCGCATCGTCGTGACTGCCGGGGCGTCGGCCGCCCTCGTCCTCGCGTGTGCGGCACTCGTGGGTGTGGGCGACGAAGTGCTGATGCCGGATCCGTGCTATCCGTGCAACCGTCATTTCGTGTCGACCTTCGACGGCAAGCCGGTGCTGGTCCCCTCCGGCCCGGCCGAGCGGTTCCAGCTCACGGCCGAGCGCATCGAGGCGCACTGGCGTTCGGCGACCAAGGGGGTGCTGCTCGCCTCGCCATCCAATCCGACCGGCACTTCGATCGCGCCCGACGAGCTGTCGCGCATCGTGAAGGCGGTGCGCGCGCGCGGTGGTTTCACGCTCGTCGACGAGATATACCAAGGCCTGTCGTATGACGGCAAGCCGACCACCGCCCTGACATTCGGCGACGACGTGCTCGTCGTCAGCAGTTTCTCGAAGTATTTCAACATGACGGGCTGGCGGCTCGGCTGGCTCGTGGTACCGCCGTCGATGGTGCCGACGTTCGAGAAGCTCGCCCAGAATCTGTTCATCTGCCCATCGGCGGTCGCGCAGCATGCGGCAACCGCTTGTTTTCTTCCGGAGACGATCGCGCTCTACGAGACCCGAAAGGCGGCGTTTCGCGAGCGACGCGACTACATCGTGCCGGCGCTCGAGCGCCTGGGTTTCCAGGTACCGGTGATGCCCGACGGCGCCTTCTACGTCTATGCCGATTGCACCGGCGTGTCGCACCCGGATGCCGCGGACAGCGACCGCCTGACCCAGTCCTTGCTGCAACAGGCAGACGTCGTACTCGTGCCCGGCCTCGACTTCGGCTTCGCCGAACCACGCAAGTACATTCGGTTGTCGTACGCGACCTCCCTGGCCCAGTTGCAAGAAGCCATGGACCGGATCGGGAAAGTCTTCGCCAACGGCTGAGTTGCCGAGCCGACTCGCCAGCCAGGCAAGGTGCCCGCGAAAAACGAAAAACCCATCGAATCGCTTCGATGGGTTTTTTTCTTGGCTGCGTGATGCGCCTCTATGTAGAGAGGCATCACGTTGACGCGTCGGCCGAACGCATCGCGCATGCGCGGGAGCGGCCAGATCGGCCGCTGGATGGATCAGGCCGCCGTGCTGTCGTCGGCTTCCATCGACTTGCCGGCGGCAGCCGCCTTGCCCGTCGACGTGGAAGCAGCCGGCGCAGACGTCGATTCCGCCGCGTCATCCGACGACTTACCGGCCGAGACCGGCTTGGTGACGGGCTTGGCCGAGCTGACGATCACTGGCGCCTGCGGCGCGTACGGCGAGATCTTGCGGCCCATGGCGACACCGCGCAGGCGGTCGCGCTCGGCGAGCACCTTGGCGCCGTAGCCACCGTCACCCGCACTGGTCGAGCCCACGTACAGACGCAGACCTCCGGCGAGCGAGCCGCCACGCGCGATGCATTCCTTCAGAATCAAAGCACCGACCTTGATGTTGGCCAGCGGATGCAGCGCCGCTTCCGGGCCGCCGAAGTATTCCAGCTTGTCCTGGTGCACCTTCGACATGACCTGCATCAGACCTTGAGCGCCCACGGTGCTCTCGGCATACGGGTTGAAGCCCGATTCGATGGCCATCACGGCGAGCAACAGCAGCGGATCGAGGCCGACTTCCTTGCCGGTCGAGTACGCCGCACGAACGAGGTTACCCGTCACGTCGCCGGCCACGCGGTAGCGGCGAGCGAGGTAGTCGGCCACGGCAATCTGCTCGCGCGTGTCCAGCACCTTGTTCGCACGCGCATCCGCCGCCACGCGCTGGTTCGGGATATAAGCGGCGAGAACGGCTGCCGAGGGCACATGCTGCGCCGCCTGGGCCATCATCGCCGAATCGGACGGCGAAAGCTTGGCATCGGCAGCGCCATTGGCGCTCTGGCCGGCCGCATTGGCCGTGCCGGTCGCCGCCTCGAGCAGCGGACCCACGCGCGACGCCAGATCGGCGCGCCATGTCGGTCGAGCCCACAACGCGAGCGTACCGACCACGGCAACCAGACCGACCGCGCTGGACGTATACAGTCCGACACGACCGCCATGCCATGCAAGGCGACGCCAATCGCGGCGAGCCGCAGCCACCATTGCCGCGCCGCGCGCACGAAGCGCATGGATGGCGGCCAGTAGCCAGGGTGATAAACCAGACTTCTTCATACTACGTACTCCGGTTACGCCGTCACCACGGGGTGGCCCCGAGGCGTAAGGAAATAAGCCGGTATGCCCGCCAGGCATCCCCGTGAAGCGCTTATTTACGGCATATGGAACGAGGCGGTGCATCGTGTTTGTCATGGACGATGCCGCTACCGCCGCAGCGCGCCGACCTGTTCAGGTGTCCGGCGCTGACGAGCTATCGCTCGCGCTGCTTCCTAAAACACTGGCTTCCCGACCTCGGTGAGAAAACCAGCCACTGAAAATCCACGTCGATGTTGTAGTTGTCGCTAAGCTCGAGCGGGTCGGCCTACCCGTCCACGAAGCCGCCTTTCTGGATTCAACGGGCGGATTGTAGCAGCGATATATAAACCGTCAATACTATTTCAAAGCAAAATGATTACTAAAAGTAATTTGTAACAGCCGTTTTGCCGTGACGTTCGATCGCCTTGCCCGGTAAAATGCCCTGCCGCGCCCTGCGTTTACAAGGGCATCCCCCGGTCTTACACGCGATTCAAACGGCCGTTCGCATCTCCCGTATGAATTTCGTAAAAATTTTTGGTAACTGTTTGTTTCATGAAATATCTCGATCTTCGTGACTTCACCGCGCAACTGGAGCGATCCGGCCAGCTTCGTCGCGTAGACGTGCCGGTCTCGCCGGTACTGGAGATGACGGCGCTCGCCGACCGCGTGCTCAAAGCGGCGGGGCCGGCGCTGTGGTTCGAGCGACCGACCGGCTACGACATGCCCGTACTCGCCAACTTGTTTGGCACCCCTGAACGAGTGGCCCTCGGCATGGGCGTCGAGAATGGCGATAACGCCCTGAGCTCGCTGCGCGACATCGGTCGGCTGCTTTCGACGCTCAAGGAACCGGAGCCCCCGCGCGGCCTCAAGGACGCGGGCAAGCTGTTCGGCATGGCCAAGGCGGTGTGGGACATGGCACCGAAGGAGGTGAGCGCCCCGGCGTGTCAGGAGATCGTGTGGGAAGGCGAGGATGTCGACCTTGGCCGCCTGCCGATCCAGACGTGCTGGCCCGGCGACGCCGCACCGCTCATCACCTGGGGTCTGGTCATCACCAAGGGCCCGAATCGCAGGCGCCAGAATCTGGGCATCTATCGCCAGCAGGTCATGGGGCGCAATCAGGTGATCATGCGCTGGCTCGCGCATCGCGGCGGCGCGCTCGACTTCCGCGAGTTCGCGCAGGCCAATCCCGGCAAGCCGTTCCCGATCGCCGTGGCGCTCGGCGCGGACCCGGCGACCATGCTCGGGGCCGTGACGCCGGTCCCCGACACCTTGTCCGAGTACCAGTTTGCCGGCCTGCTGCGCGGCAGCCGAACCGAACTGGCCAAATGCCTCACGCCCGGCCTGGAGTCGTTGCGAGTGCCGGCACGCGCCGAGATCGTGCTGGAAGGTTTCATTTACCCCGCCGACCAGCCCCCGGCCGTGCCCGACGGTGCGCCGCCACCGCCCTCGCGAGGTGCGACCGCGGGATACGCGCACGCGCTCGAGGGTCCTTACGGCGACCACACGGGCTATTACAACGAACAGGAGTGGTTTCCGGTCTTTACCGTCGAGCGCATCACGCTGCGGCGCAATGCGGTCTATCACTCGACATACACCGGAAAACCGCCCGACGAGCCGGCGGTGCTCGGTGTGGCGCTCAACGAAGTCTTCGTGCCGCTGTTGCAAAAGCAGTTTCCGGAGATCACCGACTTTTATCTGCCGCCGGAAGGATGCAGCTATCGCATGGCGATCGTGCAGATGAAAAAGGCCTATCCGGGTCACGCGAAGCGGGTGATGTTCGGGGTCTGGAGCTTCCTTCGCCAGTTCATGTATACGAAGTTCATCGTCGTGGTCGATGAAGACGTCGACATTCGCGACTGGAAGGAAGTCATCTGGGCGATCACCACGCGCGTCGATCCGACGCGCGATACCACGCTCGTCGATCAAACGCCGATCGACTATCTCGATTTCGCGTCGCCCAAGGCCGGGCTGGGGTCGAAGATGGGGATCGACGCGACCAACAAGTGGCCCGGAGAAACTTCGCGCGAGTGGGGACGTCCCATCGAAATGACTGCCGACGTCGACGCGCGCATGGCGGCGCTTTACCGGGATCTCGGCCTGTAAAACGGGCCAACCCGCGCACCGCGCTGCCCTCATCGCTGTAGAAGACCGCGTCGTTCGCCGGCCGCCGACGGGCTGTCGGCAAGCGCAGCACTCGCCTGCCGGACGACGCGGCACATCGCATCATGCCGTTCAATGCCGCTCAATGCCGCGCGTCACGAAGCGCTCGCCGCATTGGAGTAAGCTGGCCCGACACACCGACAAGCCGTATCCGTTTCCGTCCCCCGCGCGGCGCGGCATGCAGCCGCTTCGCACGGTCATCGAGAGGAGAGCTGATCGTGTCAACATCCCACCCATCCACGCCCGCCAGGGCTCACCCGGCACTGGCTCGTCTGAAAGATCCGGCACTGCTCAGGTTCGACGCGTATATCGACGGCACCTGGACGCAGGCCGACTCGCAGGCGACTTTCGTCGTCAACGACCCGGCCACCGACGCAGCGATCGCCCACGTCGCCGATCTGGGCGCCAAGGAAACCGAGCGCGCCCTGGTCGCCGCCGAAACCGCACTGCCCGAGTGGCGCGCCCGTACCGGCAAGGATCGGGCGCGCATCATGCGGCGCTGGTATGACCTCATCATGCAGGCACAGGACGACCTCGGCGCCATCATGACCGCCGAGCAAGGCAAGCCGCTCGCCGAGGCGAAGGGCGAGGTCGCCTACGGCGCCTCCTTCATCGAGTGGTTCGCCGAAGAAGCCAAGCGGGTGGACGGCGACGTCCTCACTTCCCCCGAGGGCGGCAAGCGCTTGCTGGTGCTCAAGCAGCCGATCGGCGTATGCGCCTCGATCACCCCCTGGAACTTCCCGATCGCGATGATCACGCGCAAGATCGCGCCGGCCATCGCGGCCGGCTGCACCATCGTGGTCAAGCCCGCGCGACTCACACCGCTCTCGGCGCTGGCCCTGGCCGAACTGGCCGAGCGCGCCGGGCTGCCTCGAGGTGTCTTCAACGTGGTGACGTCGAAAAACTCGTCCGACGTGGGCGACGTGCTCACCGGCAGCCCGCGCGTGCGGCACCTGTCCTTTACGGGCTCGACGCCGGTCGGCGCCCGACTCATGGAGCAGTGCGCGTCGACCATCAAGAAGGTCGCGCTCGAGCTGGGCGGTCTCGCACCGTTCCTCGTATTCGACGACGCCGATGTCGACGCCGCCGTCGAAGGCTGCATCGCCTCGAAGTTCCGCAATGCCGGGCAAACATGCGTATGCGCGAACCGCATCTACGCGCAAGACGGCATCTACGACGCCTTCGTCGAAAAACTCACCGCTGCCGTGAGCCGGCTGCGCGTGGGCAACGGCTTCGAACCGGGCGTGGCGATCGGCCCGCTCATCGAAGACGCCGCCGTCGAAAAAGTCGAGCGCCACGTGGCCGACGCCGTCGCCAGGGGGGGACGTGTGACGGTCGGCGGCAAGGTCCTGCACGGCCGATTCTTCGAACCGACGGTCGTGGCCGACGCGAGCGCGGACATGCTCGTCGCGCAGGAAGAGACCTTCGGACCGGTGGCACCGGTCTTCCGCTTCAGGGATGAAGCCGAGGGCATCCGGCTGGCCAACGCGACGGACTTCGGCCTGGCGTCCTATTTCTTCGCCCGCGACGTCGGACGCGTCTGGCGCGTCGCCGAAGGCATCGAAGCCGGCATGGTCGGCATCAACACCGGCCTGATCTCCAACGAAGTCGCCCCGTTCGGCGGTGTCAAACAGTCCGGCCTGGGACGCGAAGGTTCGAAGTACGGCATCGACGAGTATCTCGAGCTGAAGTATCTCTGCCTCGCCGGCATGGGCTGACAGGAATCGACAGGGCACCGACACCACGCATTACATCTGACCCTTTAATAATTTGTAATAGTCGGATTCCCACGCCATGAGCCGCGCCCGGACTGGGTTGTACGCATTTTTGCCTAACATCGCCGAACCGGATGCCATTGCAAAAGTGTTACAAAGTCCCACACACGCGGGCCGGCTCGGGTAGAATCGCGCTTTTTTCGCGAAGCCCGGACTCCGACCCCAATTCGGGGTTGCACGCTCACCCGTGTACCCGTTTGCGTCGTCAGGCCGGAGACCACACCGGATTCGCGAAGCCGATCAACAGAAGTCGTGTCCGTCAGCGCCGTCCCCCGCGCCGTCATGCTCCTTGTGATGGCGACCGGCCTGCCGGCAGTTTGTCCGCCCTCGCGCAGTCTGCCGCCCTGCCCTCATCGGGGTGGCACCTGTCCCCCCCGGGCGTGGAGAAGACATCGAATGGATAACAATCAATCTCTCATGCGCAACATTGGGCCGTTCGCCCTGATGTTGACCGGTCTCGGCTCGATCATCGGCTCAGGCTGGCTGTTCGGCGCCTGGAAAGCCGCCAAGATCGCCGGCCCCGCCGCACTGCTGGCCTGGATCATCGGCGCCGTGGTCATTCTGGCCATTGCCCTGACCTACGCCGAGCTCGGCGCCATGTTCCCCGAGTCGGGCGGCATGGTGCGCTACTCCCGCTACTCGCACGGCAGCCTGGTGGGCTTCATCGCCGCCTGGGCCAACTGGATCGCCATCGTCTCGGTGATCCCCATCGAAGCCGAAGCCTCGATCCAGTACATGAGCACGTGGCCGTACGAATGGGCACACAACCTGTTCGTGGACGGCACGCTCACCGCGAGCGGTCTCACGCTCTCGGCACTGCTCGTCGTTGTGTACTTCCTGCTGAACTACTGGGGCGTGAAGCTGTTCGCACGCGCCAACACGGCCATCACGCTGTTCAAGTTCGCGATCCCGGCGCTGACGATCGCGGGCCTGATCATCGCGGGCTTCCACCCGGGCAACTTCAATCTCGCCGAGCATGGCGGCTTCGCGCCCAACGGCATGTCGGCCGTGCTCACGGCCGTGGCCACGTCAGGCATCGTGTTCGCCTTCAACGGCTTTCAGAGCCCGGTGAACCTGGCGGGCGAGGCGCGTGATCCGGGACGCAGCATTCCGTTTGCGGTGGTCGGCTCGATCCTGCTTGCCACAGTCATCTACCTGCTGCTTCAAGTCGCGTACATCGGCGCGCTCTCGCCCGAACAGCTCGCCGGCGGATGGCACATGGTGAGCTTCAGCTCGCCGTTTGCCGAACTGGCGATCGCACTCGGCCTGAACTGGCTCGCCATCGTGCTGTACTTCGACGCCTTCCTGAGCCCGAGCGGCACGGGCACAACGTACATGGCCACCACGAGCCGCATGATTTACGCCATGGAACGCAACCGCACCCTGCCCGAGATTTTCGGCCGCGTGCATCCGCTGTACGGCGTGCCGCGCCCGGCGATGTGGTTCAACCTCGCGATCTCGTTCATCTTCATGTTCTTCTTCCGCGGCTGGGACTCGCTTGCCGCGGTGATTTCGGTCGCGACGGTGATCTCGTACCTGACCGGCCCGATCAGCGTGATGGCGCTGCGCCGCTCGGCACCGGAAATGGAACGGCCGCTGCGTTTGCCCGGCCTGTCGCTCATCGCGCCGTTCGCGTTCGTGTGCGCTTCGCTGATCCTGTACTGGGCACGCTGGCCGCTGACCGGCCAGATCATCGTGCTGGTCGTCGTGGCGCTGCCCGTCTACTTCTACTACCAGGCGAAGGACAAATGGCAAGGGTTCGGTCGTGACCTCAAGGCGTCGTGGTGGCTGATCGGTTACCTCCCCGTCATGGCGTTGTGCTCGTACATCGGCAGCAAGGAATTCGGCGGTCTCGGCCTGTTGCCGTACGGCTGGGACATGGCGGTGGTCGCCCTCCTGTCCCTCGCGTTCTATCACTGGGGCGTGAAAGCAGGCTGGCGCACGCCGTACCTGTCGGAAGAGCGCGAGCGGGACGTTGCCGGCATGGAAGGCATGCCCGCGCTTTCGCACTGAGTGTCTGGCGCCGCCCGGCGTCCGAATGGCAAAGCCCGCCGATCCGGCGGGCTTTTTTTCGCCCCATGATTACCGGTGCGCCCGCCGACGCTCGATGAAAAGGCTGTTTCCCAGCGCGCGCTTGGCCATTTTCTTGGCCTCCGCCGCGGCCGCCGAGACTTCCACGTGCGACGGAAAGCTCTCGGGCGTCACCGCGACCACGCCGATCGACAGGCTCGTGATGGGGTGGAAGATGACCATGCCGCGCCGGTCTTCGGCCTCGAATCCGCCAGCCGCGATCTGATCGGGATGAAAGTACTCGGTCACGGCGTCGCCGAAACGCGTCAATGCCTCGCGGCAGCGCGCTTCCCAGTCGGGACTGCGAAACAGAATCAGAAAGTCGTCGCCACCGATATGCCCCAGGAAGTCCCGCTCGGGATTGCGCACCGCCATGAGCACGCGCGCGACCAGTTGAATCAGGTCGTCGCCGCGCCGGTAGCCGAACACGTCGTTGAACGGCTTGAAGTTGTCCAGGTCGACGTAGCAGGCGTGAAACGACTGTCGCTCGCCGATCATGCGATCCATGTAATCGTCGATCGGCACGTTGCCCGGCAGCAGCGTGAGCGGGTTGGCGTAGCGCGCCGCGTCGAGCTGCATGTCGGTGATGTGGCGCATCAGCGCATGCCCCTGCGCGACACCGAAATAGCGCCCCTGGTCGGTCACGATGAACCCCGCCGCGATCTGGCGGCTCGCGCCTTCCGCGATCATGCGACTCAGATCCTCCACGCGCGCGCCCTTGTCGAACGTGAGCGGGCGCGGCTCCATCACCGCCGAACACGGCTTGCGTCCGTACAGCTCCCGCGTGAACGGCCGCGCGAACCGGCCAATGAGCGAGGCGCGGCCAATCAGGCCCACCGGCCGATCGCGCTCCACCACCGGCAGCACTTCCAGTGCGGGATCGCTCTCGAAACGTGCCACCACGTCTTCACTGCGCGTGTCGGGCGACACCGGCTGCACGTGCGACGCAATGCGCTCCAGCGTGACGTTGCCCGCGCCCAGTTGGCTCGGCTGTTGATGGACGTAGGCGCGTCGCTCGTTCACGACTTCCTGCACCTGCGCCGTGATGGCGCGCTGCGGCCGAGCCTCGGGACGTGCAATGAAATATCCCTGGCCGAGAAAGATGCCGAGATCGCGCACGACCTGAAGCTCTTCGGCGTGCTCGATACCTTCGGCGATCACGCGCGTGCCGCTGGTCTCGGCGATCTGCCGCATCGAGCGCACGAACTGGAGCTTGACGGTATCGGTGTCGATACCATCGACAAAATGACGGTCGATCTTGACGTAATCGGGTCGCAGCTCAGACCACAGGCGCAGGCTCGCATAGCCTTCGCCCATGTCGTCGAGCGCCACTTCGAAGCCGAGCGCGCGATACGCGGCAAGCGAAGCGCGCGTGCTCGCCAGATCCAACGTGGGGGCATGCTCCGTGAGTTCCAGCACGACCCGCTCGGGCGTGAGTTGAAACGATTCGAGCATGGCAAACGTCTCGTCGAGCCCGAGCGACTCGGTCACGCCGCCGCCAGGCTGAGCCCGCGTGACCGGACCGATGTTCAGGAACAGGCGCTCTGGCAGTCCCTGCTCGGCGAAGCCGCGCAGCACGGCACGGCGGCACGCGAGTTCGAGCGGGGCGATCAGGCCATGGCGACGCGCCGCCGCGAAAAGCGCCATCGGCGAATGCATCGACGTGCCGGCCGGCCCGCGCACCAGCCCTTCGTAGCCGGCCACTTCCGAGGTCCGGAAATCGACGATCGGCTGAAACACGCAGGTGAGCCCGATGCCCTCGCACACTTCGGCAAGGAGCCCCCGCTCGTCCGGTTCGACGTGATGGGTGCCGGCGGCGCCCATGGCAATGTCAGCGTATCGGGTATGCGAGGCGGCCGACGCGGCGGCATCAGAGGGAACGACGTTCGCGTCGCGTGGCGTCGCGGGCGCGGCAAATCGCTCCGACGGACGTATCGCGACAGGCGGGAGAGGGTTCAACTGAGACTCCGTAAGTCGGTGCGGTGCGTCGCCATCGTGCGAGCAGCGTTACGCCGTGCGGGCACACGTCGGACGCAACCCTGCGCCCCGAAGGCAAGAAGCCGCTTCCGATGAAGTGTCTCGCCCGAGTTCCCCGTCTTTCACGTGCGGTTGCTGCGCTTTGGCCCATGCCCGCGTCTGGAGACGACGCCCGTGGGCGCCCTCTTTTACTGACGGTCAGGCTATCGCCGGAATTTGACAGAACTGTGACACTGTCGGAATTGCCACACACCGGGCGCGGGCGTGATGCCGACGCGCCGTGGGACAGACGCGCCGTCACCGGGACGAAAAAAAAACGGCAATGCCGCGAAGCATTGCCGTTTCCGGGGCGTATCCCGAACGACCGGAATTTACCAGGCCGTTACCACCGAGCCGCCGAACTTCTTTTCGATGAAGGCCTTCACTTCCGGCGAGTGGTAGGCCTTGATCAGCTTGGCCACCCACGGCTTGTTCTTGTCGGCCGAGCGAATGACGAGCACGTTGGCGTACGGGCCGTTTGCGTCTTCGATCGCGAGCGAATCGCGCTTCGGGTTCAGACCGGCCTCCATCGCGAAGTTGGTATTGATGACCGCCACGGCCACGTCGTCGAGCGAGCGCGGCAGTTGCGCGGCGTCCAGCTCCACGAACTTCAGCTTCTTCGGGTTCTCGATCACGTCCAGCGGCGTCGCCTTCAGGCCCGCGTCGGCCCGCAGCTTGAGCAGACCCTGCTTTTGCAGCAACAGCAGCGCGCGCCCGCCATTGGTCGGATCGTTGGGCAGCGAGACCTTGTCGCCGGTCTTCAGATCCGCGAGCGACTTGAGCTTCTTCGAGTAAATGCCCATCGGGAAGATCACGGTCTTGGCAATCGATTCCAGCTTGTAGCCGCGGTCCTTCACCTGCGCGTCGAGGTACGGCTGGTGCTGGTAGCTGTTCGCGTCGAGATCGCCCGACGCGAGCGCCGCGTTCGGTTGCACATAGTCGCTGAACTCGATGACCTTGATGTTCAGGCCGTCCTTGGCGGCGACCTTTTTCACTTCGTCGAAGATCTGTGCGTGCGGGCCGCCCGTGACACCCACCTTCAGATTGATGGCATCTGCCGCTGCGGCGGGGGCGGCGAATTGCGTGGCAAGAACCGTGGCGGCACCGACACCGGCCAGCAGCTTGAAGAGCGTACGACGTTGCATGGAATACCTCGCGTGTGTGAGAAATGCCGGACGTCAACGCCGGCGATGTCGTTATGGGGAAATTACTTGTGGCTCAGACGCCGCACCAGCCAGTCGCCGAACGTCTGCACCAGTTGCACGAACACGATCAGGATCAGCACCACGGTGATCATGACCTCCGGCAGGAAGCGCTGATAACCGTAGCGAATGCCCAGATCGCCCAGGCCGCCGCCGCCGATGGCACCGGCCATGGCCGAGTAGCCCACCAGGCTCACGAACGTGATCGTCAGGCCCGCCACGATGCCGGGCAGCGCCTCGGGCAGCAGCACCTTCATGACGATCTGGCCCGTCGTCGCGCCCATCGACTGTGCCGCTTCGATCAGCCCGCGATCCACTTCGCGCAGCGCCGTTTCGACCAGGCGCGCCACGAAGGGAGCGGCGGCGATCGTGAGCGGCACGACGGCGGCCATCGTGCCGATCGACGATCCGACGATCAGCCGCGTGAACGGGATCACCGCGACCAGCAAAATGATGAACGGCGTCGATCGCACGGCGTTGACGAGGATACCGACGATGCGATTGGTCGGCAGGTTCTGCAACACGCCATTGCGGTCCGTCAGGTAGAGCAGCACGCCCAGCGGCACGCCCACGACGGCACCGATGACGCCAGAGATCCCCACCATGACGAGCGTCTCCCAGAACGAGGAGACGAACAGATCGAACATTTCACTCCACATGGCTGAGCTCCTCGACGACAACGCCCTGACTGGCAAGGAACGCCATGGCTTCGGCCACGCGGGCCGGGGTACCGCCTGCCAGCACGGCGAGCGATCCGAAGGCCTGCCCCTGGATCTCGTCGATCTGGCCGTGCAGGATATTGAAATCGAGCTCGTAGCGTCGAATCGCCTCGGACAGCAGCGGCTGATCCACGCCCGCGCCCGAGAAGGCCAGACGATAGAGGTGGTCGTGACCATTGCCGATGCGCGAGGCGACACGCTCGCGAACACCGGCAGGCAGTTCCTGCGAGATCACGTCGCCGATGAGCGCACGCGTGACTTCGTGGCGCGGACGCAGGAAGACGTCGATCACACGGCCCTGCTCGACAACGCGGCCGGCGTCGAGCACCGCAACGCGGTCGCAGACCTGCTTGATGACTTCCATCTGGTGCGTGATCAGTACGACCGTCAGCCCCAACTCGCGATTGATGCGCTTGAGCAGCTCGAGAATCGAGCGCGTGGTCTCGGGATCGAGCGCGGACGTCGCCTCGTCGGAGAGCAGCACCTGCGGCTCGCTCGCCAGCGCACGGGCAATGCCCACCCGCTGCTTCTGGCCGCCGGAAATCTGCGACGGGTAACGATCCTTCTGTGCCGTCAGCCCGACCAGTTCGAGCAACGGCAGCACCTTGGCGCGAATGTCGGCGCTCGGCATGCCCGCGAGCTCGAGCGGCAACGCCACATTCTCGTAGACGGTGCGCGAGCTCAGGAGATTGAAATGCTGGAAGATCATGCCGATGCGACGGCGCGCCTGGCGCAGATCGTCGGCGGACATCGACGTCAAATCCTGCCCGTCGACGCGCACGGTGCCGTCGCTCGGACGGTTGAGCAAATTGATCACACGCACGAGCGTGCTCTTGCCGGCACCGCTTCGGCCGATGATGCCAAAGACTTCGCCGCGCTCGATCGACAGGCTGATGTTGGAAAGCGCGTCGACCGGCCCCTTGGGCCCAGCAAATCGCTGGGTAATGTTCTGGAGTTCGATCATGCAAAAAAATAGCAGCCCCACTGCCGGAAACTGCCCGCAGTGCGCCGCCGAGACTCGGTATTTAGCGTGAAGGCGACATTCTAGCCCATGCACCTAAATAGTTGAAAATAATAAAACTTGATCTCTTTATACGGAAATTCCACTTAATTTGCACCAAGGCAGGGAGTGCCATGATCGGTGTATCGCATTGCAGCACGAAATGCGCGCATGACAGCTGGCCTGCCCTCTCAAACGAGAAAAGATGAGGTGATTTCGCTAACCGGGAGTTTCATTCCCATTTAACGGGAATGACGGAAAGATGAGGCGACGTGACGACAGGGCCGAGGCCCGGTCGGATGGGCGGACACGCTCAGGCCTGGCGGCTGGTGGCGAACTCGTCGAGCACTTCGATCACGCGGTCGAATTCGAGCGATTTGTCGAAGAAATATTGCACGCCCAGTTGCTGGCACCGCTTGCGATACGTGGCAAGCGCATAGTTCGTCAGCACGATGGCCATGAGCTGCGACAAAAGCCCCGCCTGATGCAGGTAGGAAAGCACGTCCATGCCGGAGCCGCGGCGCAACTGAATGTCGACGATCACCGCATCGAACGAGTCCTCCTTGAGCGTGCGCACCGCGTCGTCCGCGGTTTCCGCCACCCCCGTCACCTGAAGCATGCCGGTCGAGCCAAGCGCCTCCGACAGGCTCTCGCGAATGACGGCGGAGTCTTCGATCAACAGGACTTTGAGGGGCAAGCGGGACCCCGTATGCGTTGCCGCGTTCCCGGTTGACATGACAGCCTCTCTTTCAACTGATCAAGCCGTTCTTTAGCGCATATAGCGTCAGATCGGCGTTGGTTTTCAAATGCATCTTTTCCAGCACACGCGCGCGATACGTGCTGACGGTCTTGACCGACAGATGCAATTCCTCGGCGATTTCCGTTGGGGTACGGCCCTGCGCGAGCTTGCAAAACACCTGGAATTCCCGCTCCGAGAGCTGTTCGTGCATCGGCTCGTCGACCGGCTGATCGAGCTTTTGCGCGAGCAGGTCGGCGGTCACCTCGCTGACGTAGCGATGGCCGCGTGCCACCGTGCGGATCGCCCGAATGATTTCCTCGGGCGCGGCATCCTTCATCAGATAGCCATTGGCGCCGGCGCGCAGCAGGTTCACCGCGTACTGCGCTTCCGGATACGTCGAAAGGAACAGCACGCCCTGCTCGGGACGTAACTGCTTGATCACGCGCAGGGTGTCGATCCCGTTCTTGTCGGGCATGGCGATATCCAGCAGCACGACATCGAACGCCGTATCGCGAACGGCGCGAATCACTTCGTCGCCACTCGACGCCTCGCCCTGCACTTCCATGTCCGGCTCGTCGGCAATGAACTGCTTGAAGCCGGTGCGTACGATCGCGTGGTCGTCGGCAATCAGGATTTTTATTGTTGTCAGTGACATCTAAGCTCCAGAGACTATCCCCATCGGCCAGATGGCAGCGCTTGCATGGTGTCAATGCGCTGGTCATGGCCGCTACTCGCCAATACTCGTCGCTACTCGCCAATACTCGTCGCTACTCACCGCCACTCGCCGTCACTCGCGGTCGAGCAGGTCACGCATATCGTCGGCATGCTCCTCCTCGACCGCCAGGATCTCCTCGAGCATGCGACGCGTCGTGGTATCCCGGTCGCCCAAATAATGAATCATCTCGCGATAACTCTCAATCGCAATGCGTTCCGCCACCAGATTTTCGCGGATCATGTCGCGCAGGTTGGCGGCCGGCACATACTCGGCATGGCTTCGCGCGGAGAGGCTGTCGGGCGAGAAGTCCGGCTCGCCACCCAACTGCACGATACGCGCGGCGATGCGATCCGCATGGTCCTGCTCCTGCGCGGCGTGTTCCGCGAATTCGGCAGCCACCGGCTCGGCATGGATGCCCGTGGCCATGAAGTGGTGGCGCTTGTAGCGCAGCACGCAAACCAACTCCGTGGCGAGTGCGTCGTTGAGCATGTGCACCACTGCGTCGCGGTCCGCGCGGTAATCCTCCGTGACGGCACCTTCGTCGAGATGCTCGCGCGCCCGCTCGCGCAGCGCGCGCACATCGATCTCGAAGTCTTCGCCCGCATGCTGGCTGTGCCCGTTGCCCTTCATCGCGTGTGTGCCGGACGTTGCAGTCTGCTGCTTGGCGTGCTTGGCGGTATGCATGAGCGATTCCTCCTGTCAGTGTTTTTGGGGGGGAGCGCGCCGGCGATAGCCGGGCGCTCGTTCGGGGCGAATCCGGCGCAGGGCCGGATCGTGCCGAAGTCAGGCGCGGCTCATCGTCGAATCACGCCGAAGAGCAGCGTGACCAGGAAGATCACCAGGAAGATGAAGAACAGGATCTTGGCGATCTCGGCGGCGCCCGCGGCAATGCCGGTAAAGCCGAAAACCGCGGCGATCAATGCGATCACGAAAAATACGACGGCGTAGTGAAGCATCGCAACCTCCTATCAAGTGAGCGGCTCGCGCTCGACACGCCGGACTTGCCGGCGCCGCTGCACGGCTTCGCGGCGGCGCACGCGCGCGTCGCCGCGAAGCACCGCGCTAGTCGACGATCTTCTTGGCGATGGTCAGGCCAAGCAACAGGAAGATCACGAACAGCACCAGGAACAACACGAACAATATCTTCGCGATCCCGGCGGCGCCGGCAGCAATTCCCGTGAAGCCCAGCAGGCCCGCCACGAGCGAGATCAGTGCGAACAACAAAGCCCACTTCAACATAGCGTTCTCCTTGGTCGGAACAGCGTTTCCCGGAGAGATTCCTCGCTCCCGGGAATTCGCGTCGCTGCCGAATGCAGCGCAGGCAAACTCCTGGGCGCTGAATGTATGGTAGAAAAACCCCGCTGACGAAACAGCCCGGACGGCGCTGGTTTTTACGTAGGAATTGGCTGACAATTTGGGAAAAGTCGCGTATTTCGCCGTATGATCGAAGCGCGTCTTACCTCCGGTCACCCTCACATGCCCCGATTGTTCACGTCCTGGTTGCGTCGCCGAAGCTGGATCATCGCCATGGTCGCCGCGATCGTGATCACGGTCGGCAGTCTGGTCGGGCTGGAGTCCGCGCACCGACGGCTGGCTTCCACCTACGAGGCGGCACTGCAGGGCATGATCGCGGCCAACGAGCTCAACGAGATCATGGCGCGCACGTCGACCGTGGTTTCGAGTCAACGCGGCTACCTGCTGACCAACGATCCGGTCTACCTCGCCCCCTACCTGTCTGCCGTGCGGCGCATTCGCGACCTGGCGGCGGTCGTCATCGCGCATTACGAAGCCGTGGGCGACACCCAGGCGACCGAGGACTTCGCGCGCGTCATGACGCTCTTCTCGCAGCGCATCGCCGCCATGGAAGCCGCGCGAGCCAATGTCAAGCAAGGCACCATGAGCCTTGAAGAAGCCCTCTCCCCGAGCAATCTCGGCCTCGGCACCATGGAGCCGGTGCAAAACGGCATCACCGATCTTTACAACCGCGAAGTGGCGCGCGCGCGCACGGCGCAAAGCGACGGCCGCTTCGACCAGGCGATTTCCGCAGTGAGCGCGGGCGCGCTTTCCGTGCTCACGATCCTGCTGTTCGTGATGTTGTTCCGCTCACTGGGCAAGCAGATGCGGCAGGAACAACTTGCGCGCGATCAGCTGCACGAGCAGCAGACCCATCTGGATCGGCTCGTGCGCGAGCGCACCGAACAACTCGACGAGTTGGCGACCCACTTGCAGAACGTGAGCGAGGACGAGAAGACACGGCTCTCGCGCGAACTGCACGACGAACTCGGCGCCATTCTCACCGCGTGCAAGATGGACGTGACGTGGGCACATCACAAATTGCGCAACACCGATGCGGTGATCGCCGAGAAACTGGCGCGTGCCCAGCGCAACCTCGACGCCGGCATCCAGATCAAACGCCGCATCATCGAGAACCTGCGACCGACGGTGCTGATCAATTTCGGGCTTGTCACGGCGTTGCGCTCGCTTGCCGAAGAGACTGCCGACCAGCAGCACTGGCAGCTCGATCTCGATTTGCCGGAAGAGGATTTCGCGCTGCCCGAGTCCACCGCGATCGTACTGTTCCGTGTGGCGCAGGAGGCGCTCACGAACGCGGGCAAGTATGCACGCGCAACACAAGTGCGCGTGGCCCTCGCGTGCGACGATCAGCGCGTGCGGCTCGAAGTCATCGACAACGGCATCGGCCTGACGCGCGACCAGTTCAACAAGCCCAAGACGCACGGTCTGTTCGGCATGCGGCAACGCGTTTCGGCCAAGGGGGGGCGCATCGACATTCACTCGCTGCCCCAGCGCCTGGGCACCGAGATCCAGGTCGTGCTGCCGCTGTGCAATCCGGCGGACGCCCCCGAAATCGCAACGGAAGTCACGCAAAGCACGGCCGTACCGACCGCCGCTGCCTCTGCCACTGGCCCTGCCACCGCCGACGCCGACGCCGACGCCGACGCCACCCCGTCGGCCACCGCGACCGACACGCCACCGCACCCCGACACGCCCGGCTCCCGCGTCGGAATACGCTGACAGCGCAACCCGACTCCGCCTACACCGCGACGATGTCGCGGCTGACAGCGCCGACATTTCGCACTCCCTAACATGGAATCACTGCCACCGACGACACACGTCGTGCAGTGGCACTTTTTCCAACCCGATAAAAGGAGTTGTCATGAACTCGGATCAAATGAAGGGCAAGTGGAACCAACTCAAGGGCGAGGCGAAAAAGCAATGGGGCAACCTGACCGACGACGATCTGCTCAGGATCGAAGGTAACCGCGACAAGTTCGTGGGTGTGCTGCAGGAGCGCTACGGCAAGGCCAAGGAAGACGCTGAACGCGAAGTCGACACCTGGAACAACCAGCATAAGCTCTGGTAATCGGATATGTCCGTACCCGCCGGCAGGCGGGTCCCCCGGCCGCCGGGAGGCGGTCTCCTCCCTCCCCCTCCCCCTCGTCGCGCTGCCATCGCGCCATGCTCGCGCGACAGATGACATCTTTGCTCAAGGAGAAATCAAAATGAAACGACTGATCGCCATCGCACTGCTTTCGGGCTTCGCACTGGGCCTCGCGGGCTGCAACACGGTCCAGGGTGCCGGCAAGGATGTTGAACGCGGCGGCGAGGCCATCCAGGGTGCTGCCGAGCGCAACAAGTAAGTCGCCCGCGGCCTGAGGATGCGCCGGATGCGCCCGACGATGTCGACGCCGTCCGACGACCTCGGCTGACATCCCCCAACGCCCAGGAACCCGCTCAACAGGAGGACGAGATGTCACATCGATTCGTCATGAGAGTTCTGACCTGCGCCTGCCTCGCTACCGGCATGCTGGGTGCGGCGGCCGCCAATGCGGCAGACGCCGCCGCCAAGGATCGCTACGAGGCCGCGCAAAAATCTGCCGAGGCCGACTACAAGGCGGCATCGGCGCGCTGCGACGACCTCAAGGACAACGCGAAGAAGGTCTGCGTGGAAACGGCCAAGGGCAACGAAAAGGTGGCCAAGGCGAACGCGGAAGCCGACTACAAGCAAACGCCCAAGGCCCGTTACGACGCCGCTGTCGCCAAGGCCGACGCCGACTACAGCGTCGCCAAGCTGCGCTGCGACGACAAGAAGGGCAACGACAAGGACGTTTGCGTGAAGGACGCCGACGCCGCGAAGACGAAGGCCTACGGCGACGCCAAGGTCATGCGCACGAGCCGCGAGTCGTCCAAGGACACCGTCGCGGCGCGTCATGACGCCAACGCCGATGCGAACAAGGCCCAGTACAAGGCGGCGGTCGAGCGCTGCGACAGCATGACGGGCGACAGCAAGGACGCGTGCGTGGCCGACGCCAAGGCACGCTTCCACCAGTAAGCGTAGCGTTTCTTTCCGGCCCCCTGCCTCGCGTGCGGGGAGCCGGCATGGGTTTGGCAGGGAGGAGACGGCGTGAGGTCGCGAGTGCCCCACGCCGACGGCGGCGGACGTTGCGAAAGCGGCATCCGCCGCTGTTTTTGCGCCACAGCCCGGTGTCGTCGGTGTAAATGAATGTAACAAGTGCCGCGTATTCGGGGCCGTCCGGGACGCCTTCCGCTGGCGCCTCCGTCAACCGAAACGAGCGCAAACCGTTGATTATGAATAAAATAGCAACGTAACCAACACGTTTGGCAGCGGCTTTTCATCCTTTGAACGCTCCCTGCTCCGGGTCCGCGCGCATACTTTGCAACAATTGTGCCCACCCCGGATTTCGGAACTTCAGTAAAGTGAAGCCAAGGAATGTGACGAATCAGAGTGCCGACGGGCACTGGGCGCGTCGAACGGCATGGTGCCGCTCGGGTGCCGTCATCAGTACGCTGCCAAGACCGCAGGAGAAATGTCATGAAAACCAAGTTTGCCGCCCTTGCCATCGCCGGGATCGCGCTCGCCGCGGGCGCGATCGGGACGGCGCAGGCACACGTCTCGGTCGGGATCGGCATCGGCTTGCCGCTGATCGCGCCGGCGCCGGTCTACGCTCCGGCCCCGGTATACGTTGCGCCGCCTCCGCCGGTTTATGTGGCGCCCCCGCCCGTCTATGTGGCCCCCGCGCCGGTCTACTACGGCGCACCGCCGGTGTATTACGGTCGTCCGTACTACGGCTACGGTTACGGCCATGGCTACTGGCGCCACGGCCGCTGGCACCGCTGACAGCCGATGGCCGGCCTCGCAGCCGGCTGCCGAAAAGCAAAGCGCCACCGAT
>NZ_AYXJ01000039.1:0-36441 GCF_000681415.1 Pandoraea sp. E26 | reverse complement strand
GGTTGCCGCCAAGAAGCCGGCCGCCAAGAAGGCAGCAGTGAAGAAGGTTGCTGCGAAGAAGCCGGCGGCCAAGAAGGTTGCGGCCAAGAAGCCCGCTGCGAAGAAGGCGGCTGCCAAGCCTGCGGCGAAGAAGCCCGCTGCTGCCAAGAAGCCGGCAGTGAAGAAGGTTGCCGCCAAGCCTGCTGCTGCTCCGGCCGCAGCCCCGGCAGCACCGAAGACGGCACTGAATCCGGCAGCGGCATGGCCGTTCCCGACCGGCAGCCGTCCGTAATTCGAGTGCCGATGCAGGAACCCAGGCACTTCGGTGTCTCTTGATCGAGTAGGCCTACTCGATCCGAAACCCGCTGTGATGAGCAATCGTCACGGCGGGTTTTTTCATGGCCCTGCGTCCTCGCGTCCTGACGCGTCGGGCGATGCCGACGCACGTCACGTTTCGTAAACGAATCACGGGCGACAGATGTCGCCCGTGGGTCGCTTCGTGATCCCGCGTTCCCGCACGTCGCCGGGGAGGCGATGCGCGGGCGCGAGGTGATGTCAGTGCGTGACGCGCGTCACGCCGCCGCTCGAGAGCAGGCGCACGCGCTGCCCCGGCTGGAACGATTCATCGGCATCTTGCGTGATCGCACGCAGTTCGCCGTTATCGAGTCGCACGGTGATCTCCAGGCCGGCCTTCTTGCTCATGCGGCTCTCGATGGCCTGACCCGCCACGGCACCGAGCAGACCGCCCACGATGCCCGTGGCGATCGAGCCCCGGCCGCCACCGATGGCACTGCCGCCAATGGCGCCAAGTGCGCCGCCGCCGGCAATCCCCAGAATGCCCGGATCGCCATTGCTACTGTCGATCGTGACCGGACGAACCGATTCGACCGTGCCCATGCGCACGACCTGTTCGCGTTGCGCCTGGCGGCTGCTGTAGACGCTCGCGGAATTGCTCGGGCCGAACGCCGTGCAGGCGGACAGCGAGAGCGATGCGGCGGCGGTGAGAAGAATCAGCGGTGTGGTCAGTCGTGCCATCGTTATGCCTTTCGTAGAATCATTCGAAGCGGTGGCCGAACGCTTCCTGATATTGCGCCTCGATCTCGGCGCGCGTCGGTGCGTAGGTCTGCGGGCCTTGCTCGGCAATCTTGAGCGAACCCATCAGGCTGGCCAGGCGGCCGGTGGTCGGCCAGTCGAGGCCCTTCTCGATGCCATACAGCAACCCGCCACGGAACGCGTCGCCGCACCCGGTGGGGTCGACGACACGCTTGGCGGTCACGGCGGGAATGTCGTGCTGCTTGCCGCCGGCGAAGATCAGGGCCCCGTGTTCTCCGCGCGTGACGACAAGTGCCTCGACGCGCGACTGGAGATCGTCCATCGACCATCCGGTCTTCGTGCAGAGGAGCTTGGCTTCGTAGTCGTTGACCGCGAGATAAGTGGCGAGTTCCACCATGCGACGCAGTGCCTCGGCCGAGAGCAGCGGCAGGCCCTGGCCCGGATCGAACACGAACGGCACGCGGGCGGCGGCGAATCCTTCGGCGTGCGCGAGCATGGCGTCGGGCGCGTCCGGCGCGACGATGCCCAGTGTGGCGTCCTTGACGTCGGCCACGCGATTCTGCGCCGAGAACATCATCGCGCCCGGGTGGAAGGCCGTGATCTGGTTGTTGTCCAGATCGGTGGTGATCATTGCGTTGGCGGTCATGCTGTCGGCAATGGTGCGAACGAATGCCGTCGACATGCCGAGCGACTCCAGGCGCTCGATGTATGCGCCGCCATCTTCGCCCACGGCGCCCATGACGACCGGTGAGCCGCCCAGCAGGTTCAGGCTGTAGCCGATGTTGCCGGCGCAGCCGCCGAAGTTGCGGCGCATCGTCGGCACGAGGAAGCTGACGTTCAGAATGTGCACCTGATCGGGCAGGATGTGCTCTCCGAAGCGGCCTTCGAACGTCATGATGTTGTCGTAGGCGAGCGAGCCGCAGATCACGGTAGTCACGGAGTGTGTCCTTCTAAAGGGTGAGCGCAAGGCGGCGCAGGGCGGCGAACGCCTGCGCCATCGCGAGACGCAATAGGGGCGACGCCGCGAGAAAAATCAGGCCGGGATATCGACCAGGCCGGTTTGGGAACTGCGACGCCGACGCGCGCCGAAGGATCGGACGCGTCGGCGCAATGACGACGTCGTATCGATTACGAGAGTGCGGCGAGCGCAGCGTCGTAGTTCGGTTCATTCTTGATTTCCGGCACCAGCTCGGCGTGCACGACTCGGTTGTCGGCGTCGAGCACGACCACGGCACGCGCCGTCACGCCGGCGAGCGGGCCGGTGGCGATGGCGACGCCGTAGTTCTCGAGGAACTCGCGACCGCGCATGAGCGAGAGCGGGACGACGTTGTTCAGGCCTTCCGTGGCGCAGAAGCGGCTCATGGCGAACGGCAGGTCAGCCGAGATGACGAGCACGACCGTGTTTTCGAGCTTGCCGGCGGCTTCGTTGAACTTGCGGGTCGAGGTGGCGCAGGTCGGCGTGTCGAGGCTCGGCACGATGTTGAGGACTTTGCGCTTGCCAGCGAAGTCGTCGAGCTTGACGTCCTGCAGTTTGGCGTTGACCAGCGAGAACGCCGGTGCGGTCTGTCCCTTCTGCGGGAACTGGCCGTTGACTTCGATGGGGTTGCCCCCGAGCGTGACTTGGGACATCGATATCTCCTAGGTTGAGTGCAACAGCGCTATCAGGGATAGAACGCGAGCACCCGGAAATTACTGGCTAGCGCTGCCTGCGCCGACAATCGTAACCGAATCGTGCGTTCATTGCGTGGCGACAAACCGGCTTCGCGCTGTGCCCCATCGCTTACGTAGTCATTCGCTGAAAAAACGCGACGCACCACCGGCTTGCCGTCGATGTCGGACAGCGTCAGCTCGAGCGATGGCCAGGCCACTGCGTAACTGGCCTGATTGCGCATGAACACCGTGAGCGTCATCGGCACGGTGTCGTCGGTCGGGGCTGAGGCGTCACTCGCCGTGCCGTCGTTCGCGGCGATATTCCCGGGGAGATTCGCCGAATCGTTGGCCGCGCCCGTCGCGCTGTCGTGTCCCGCGTCGGGGTCGGTCACGAGCGTTACGCTGGAAATCTGGATCATGTCCGGCTGGCGCGGCGGCCCGATCGTCACGTGCAGCGGGCGGCCGATCGTCGCGAAGACACCGCGCAGGGCGGGCATGCGGTCGACAAGCGCTGCACGTTCCAGCCACGCCCACTGTGCGAGCAGCGCAACGACGGCGAGGGCCATCAATATGCGCCAGATCACGCGGGCGGCACCGGGGCGCGGCTTCTGCGGCTGCGCGCGATTCGTCGCCGACACCGCCTGCGCTGTCGGCGCGGTGAGGACGGTGGCATCTTCGTCGTCGATGTAGCGGCCCGGACCGTGTCGCATCTGCGCCCGACTCTCGTCCGGCGCACCGAGCAGGGCAGCGATGGCGGTAGGGGTGAGCATTTCGGGCACCGGCGGTTTGTCCGCCGATGCCGTGTCGCCCGGGGGCGCATCGCCGGACGCCGACGCCATGGCATCTGCCGCTGTCGGCGCGGGAGCGCCCACGGCGCCGGGTGGCATGTCCGGCATCGACCCGTTCTCGTCGTCCGCGGGCGGGTCGCACAGATAGGCGCGGCCGTCGAACACTTCCCGGCAATGCCCGCAACGCACCAGACCGTCGCGCAGCTTGAGCTGATCCGCGACGACGCGAAAGACCGTGTGGCAGTGTGGGCAGCGGGTAGCGAGAACGCGCGAGGACTGGGTCATGGGACTCCGGGAGACTCGGCGCGTGGTGCGCGCCTTAGCCGGCGGCCTGCCCGTGCAGGCAGACCCAGCCGTCGTGAGCGCGCCAGACCGACATCTTCATATAGGGCGCGTAGGCCGCGATCACCTCGTCGGCCTGTCGTTCGAGCACGCCCGACAGTGCGAGGCGCCCGCCCGGCGCCACGCGCGACGTCAGCATCGACGCGAGCAGCTTGAGCGGATTTGACAGGATGTTGGCGACCACGATGTTGAACTGACCGTCGCGCAGGTCGTCGGGCAAACCGTATTCGACCGGCGCGTGGTTGCGTTCGCTGTTGTAGCGGGCCGACTCGACCGCCTGCGGATCGATATCGATACCGATGACCGGATCGGCGCCGCACTTGCGTGCGAGGATCGCCAGAATGCCGGAGCCGCAGCCGTAGTCGAGCAGCGACTGACCCGCCTGCACATGCTGCTCGAGCCATTCCATGCACAAACGCGTGGTCGGATGGCTGCCGGTGCCGAACGCGAGGCCCGGGTCGAGTTCGAGGATGAGCGCGTCGGTATCGGGTGCGTCGTGCCAGGACGGCACGACCCAGATCCGCTGGCCGATCTGCATCGGCTCGAACTGCGATTGCGTCAGGCGCACCCAGTCCTGCTCCTCCACGTCACGCAACGTGAACGCGGGCGACTCGGCGAGCCCCAGTTCGTTGACGGCCGCCGCGAGCAACACGGCGGCGTCCTGGTCTTCACCTACAAGGGCCACCACGCGCGAATGCTGCCACGCAGTGTCCGGCGGGGTGAGTCCCGGCTCGCCGAACATCGGTTGCTCGTCGGGCGTGTCGGCATCCGCGTCTTCCACGGAGACCGACAGTACGCCCAGATCGAGCAGGGCGTCTGACAGGGCCTCGGCCTGGGCGCGGGCAACTTCTACGACGAGTTCGCGATACATGGCGAGCGTTTCCTACTGAATAACGACTGATGAATTGCTTAATTGCCGCCGCCGACGGCAGACTTCTGCGCCAGCTTGTGTTCCAGATAATGGATGCTCGTGCCGCCTTCGACAAACTTGGCGTCGAGCATCAGTTCCCGGTGCAGCGGAATGTTCGTCTGGATACCTTCGATCACGATTTCCGACAGCGCCACACGCATGCGGCGGATTGCCTGCTCGCGCGTAGCGCCGTAGGCGATCAGCTTGCCGATCATTGAATCGTAGTTGGGCGGCACGAAGTAACCGTTGTAGGCGTGCGAGTCGACGCGGATGCCCGGGCCGCCCGGCATGTGCCACGCGGTGATGCGACCCGGCGACGGCGTGAACTTGAACGGATCTTCGGCGTTGATGCGGCATTCGATCGCATGACCCTGGAACTGGATGTCGCGCTGACGGAAGGCGAGCTTATCGCCGGCCGCGATGCGAATCTGTTCCTGCACGATATCGACGCCCGTGATCATCTCGGTGACCGGGTGCTCGACCTGGACGCGCGTGTTCATTTCAATGAAATAGAACTCGCCGTTCTCGTACAGGAATTCGAACGTGCCGGCGCCGACGTAGCCCATCTTCTTGCAGGCGTCGGCGCAGCGATCGCCGATACGCTCGATCAGACGGCGCGGAATCAGCGGAGCGGTGGCTTCCTCGATCACCTTCTGGTGGCGGCGCTGCATCGAGCAGTCGCGCTCGCCCAGCCAGACGGCGTTCTTGTGCTTGTCGGCAAGCACCTGGATCTCGATATGGCGCGGGTTCTCGAGGAACTTCTCCATATAGACTTCCGGGTTGCCGAAAGCGCGGCCGGCTTCCTCGCGCGTCATATTGACCGCGTTCACGAGTGCCGCTTCGGTGTGTACCACGCGCATGCCGCGACCGCCGCCGCCGCCGGCGGCCTTGATGATCACCGGGTAGCCGATCTGGCGCGCAATGCGCACGATTTCCTTGGGATCGTCGGGCAACGCGCCCTCCGAACCCGGCACGCACGGCACGCCGGTCTTGATCATCGTCTGCTTGGCCGAGACCTTGTCGCCCATCAGGCGAATGGTGTCGGGGCGCGGGCCGATGAACGTGAAGCCCGAATTTTCGACGCGCTCGGCGAAGTCGGCATTTTCCGAAAGGAACCCGTAGCCCGGATGGATCGCCTGGGCGTCGGTCACTTCGGCCGCGCTGATAAGCGCGGGCATGTTCAGGTAGCTCTGGGGCGAGGGGGCCGGGCCGATACAAACGGCCTCGTCAGCGAGCTTGACGTACTTCGCTTCCTTGTCCGCTTCCGAATAGACGACAACGGTCTTGATGCCCATCTCGCGGCACGCGCGCTGGATGCGCAGAGCGATTTCGCCGCGGTTGGCGATGAGGATTTTTTCAAACATTATGTGCAGTCCTGCCCGTAGGGGAGAGGAGCGGGGCCGGGCACCGGACGGCGCCGCACGGCGAATGCCTGCGCGGGCACGGGTGTCCGACAACCGGCATTAGCCGATCACGAACAGCGGTTGACCGTATTCGACGGCCTGACCGTTCTCGACGAGGATTTCCTTGATCACGCCGGCCTTGTCGGACTCGATTTCGTTGAGCAGCTTCATGGCTTCGATGATGCACAACGTCTGGCCTTCCTTGACCGAGTCGCCGACCTGGGCGAACGGATCGGCGCCCGGCGACGGCGCACGGTAGAACGTGCCGACCATCGGGGAAGTCACGATATGACCTTGCGGCACGACCGGCGCGGCAGGTGCTGCCGGGGCCGCTGCCGCGGCGGGCGCTTGCGCGCCGATTTGCGGCGCGGCGGCCGGCATGGCCATTTGCATCGGGGCTGCGATCACCTGCGGCGGCGCCTTGACGATGCGGACCTTGCCTTCGCCTTCGGTGACTTCGAGTTCGGAAATACCCGATTCGGCCACGAGGTCGATCAACGTCTTGAGTTTGCGCAAATCCATGAAGGAAGCTCCTTGATTCGGTATCGACGCGGGGGCAGCGCCCCGCGATGGGAAATGGAGATGAGTGGACTACCCGCCGGCGAGTCGCCGCAGGGCAAAATCGAGTGCGTAGGTGTACCCGCGCCAGCCCAGGCCGCAGATCACGCCTTGCGCAATGTCGGAAAAGTACGAGTGATGCCGGAAGGCCTCGCGCGCATGGACATTCGAAAGGTGAACTTCCACGAACGGAACGCCTACGCCCGACAACGCGTCGCGTATGGCCACGCTGGTGTGGGTATAGGCCGCGGGGTTGATGACGATGAAGTCGATCGACTCCGCGCGTGCCGCCTGGATCCGGTCAACCAATGCGCCTTCGTGATTGCTTTGAAACGTTGCGACCTCGGCGCCGGCAGCCTTGGCCTGAGCCAGAAGCGCAGCGTCGATGTCCGCCAGCGTCGTGCGACCGTACACCTCCGGCTCGCGAGTACCGAGCAGGTTCAGGTTGGGGCCGTGTAGCACGAGAATGCGGTGAGGCATCGGCGAATCAAATTTCACGAAATTGGGCGCAATTAAACGCCAGTTGGTGGATTTTGTCCAGTGGGGCGAAATAGGTGCCGCGCCCTTGGCTCCCACAACTCACGTCTGACGCGGGTTCTCCGCCGTCGCGCCTTCCCGCCAATGGGGTCAGATCAAGGGCTTGAGCGCGGCACGAACCTCGTCCGAGGTAATTCGTCCGAGCTTTTCGTAGTGCAGGCGTCCCTGCGGGTCGATCACGACGGTAAAGGGCAGCGCACCGGCCTTGTTACCCAGTGCGCGGGCGAGGTCGGTGCCCGCATACCCTGCCACGAGCAAGGGGTAATCGACTTTTACCTTTTGCTCAAATGCGATCATGTTCTGTGCCGTATCGATGCCGATTCCAACGAATTGGACATTTTTGCTGCCGAATTCGCTGGAAAGCGCCTGAAGGTCGGGCATTTCTTCCACGCACGGGCCGCACCACGGCGCCCAGAAGTTCACCACCAGGGTTTTGCCACGCCACTGCGAGATCGCCTGCTCGCCGCCGCTCAGGTCGGGCAGCCGGGTCGCCAGCAATTGCGCGACGGCGGCGTTCGACGCCCCACCGGGCGCCGTATTGCGTTGACCGAGCCAGAAACCGGCCGCCAGTCCGGCGAGTGCCAGAATCACCAGAATAACGATGCGCTTTGCCATGTTAAGAAGGGCCGGGAGATCCGGGAGTAGACGTTAGACGAAAAGGACGCGGTTCAGAAGCGGCAACTGCGAAGAAATCGTGGCGATTTGATGTGAATCCGGTGTCAACTGCCTGCACTGGTTCAATGACTGGGTTCGGGCGCCGGCGCGTCGGCCTGCGCGATCAGGGTGCGTAGACCGTCGGCATCGGTGCGAACCGCGCGGCCGTTGCCGTCGGTGGCTTTCAATGCACCGCGCATGTCGTCGAGCGAATACAGCGACAGATGCACCCCTGCCGGTTCGCCTCGCTGGCCACGCTCACGCCACAGGAAGCTCAGCGTCTCGACCATGCCGCGCCCGTTGAAGTGACGGCTCTCGGAGACTTCGTAGTCGATGCCGCGATTCAGCAGGTCGATGGCCACTTCCTTCGGGTTGTCGCAAAAAGCCTGCAAATAGATATCGGACATCGCCGTGGCCGTGCCGTTTTGGACCGCGCCGGTGATAAACGGACGATAGCGGGCCAGCTCGGTCATGACGGCCAGGGCCACCCGTCGCAAATGCGCCAATTCGGCCGGTTGCGTGTCGGAGAGAAACGTTTGCACGTACTCGCGCACTTCCGCTTCGATCTGATCGTTATCCGGCAGCCATTCGCCGGCAACGCGCGTCTCGCCAGTGACCTGCTTCGCCGCCTTGCGTTTGGCCGTGGCGTAATCGGCCCCTTCCTCGGCAATGAGGCGGGCGGCGGTCAGCGCGATTTCCTCGCGCAGACGTTGGACATCGGTCCAGGATTTACGTGTCATGCGAACGATGATACCCGAAAGGCATGGCGGCGCATGCCGCAGGTACAATGGTGGCCTTGTCGTTTGCGCATCTCCATTTCCCGCACGGGTTCGGCCCGTCTCATCACGCTCCCCATCCATGCATATTCATATTCTGGGCATCTGCGGCACGTTCATGGGCGGTCTGGCCGTGCTCGCCCGTCAGGCCGGTCATACCGTCACGGGCTGCGACGCCAACGTCTATCCGCCGATGAGCACCCAACTCGAGGCCCAGGGTATCCGGTTGATCGAAGGCTTCGATGCCGACCAGGTGTCGCTCGCGCCCGACCTGTTCGTCATCGGCAACGTGGTCTCGCGCGGCAATCCGCTCATGGAAGAAATCCTGAATCGGAACCTGCCCTATACGTCGGGCCCGCAGTGGCTGGGTGAGCATGTGCTCGCCAACAAATGGGTGCTCGCGGTGGCGGGCACGCACGGCAAGACGACGACGACGTCGATGCTCGCCTGGATTCTGGAGGACGCGGGGTACAACCCGGGCTTTCTCGTGGGCGGCGTGCCGATGAACTTCGGCATATCCGCGCGCCTGACCGACAGCGACTTCTTCGTGATCGAGGCCGACGAATACGACACCGCGTTCTTCGACAAACGCTCCAAGTTCGTCCACTACCGGCCACGCACTGCCATTCTGAACAACCTTGAATTCGATCATGCCGACATCTTTCCGGATCTCGGCGCGATCGAGACGCAATTCCATCATCTGGTGCGCACCGTCCCCGGACAGGGACGACTGATCGTCAACGGTCGTGAGCCGGCGCTCGAGCGAGTGCTGGCCCGCGGATGCTGGAGCGAGGTCGAACGCTTTGGCGTGGCCGACGGCTGGCACGCCACCCCGGCCAAGGACGACGGCACCCCGAGCGCCGCGGCGTCGCAGGAGGCTTTCTGGGTGCATCACGGCCCGGGCGCGGCGGGTGAGGTGAAGTGGGCGCTGCAAGGCGAACACAACCGGATGAACGCGCTGGCCGCGCTGGCTGCCGCCCGCCATGTGGGCGTGCCTGCGGAGCAAGGCGCCGGCTCGCTAGGTCGGTTCCAGAACGTGAAGCGCCGTATGGAAGTTCGCGGCGAAGCGGCGGGCGTGACCGTCTATGACGATTTTGCGCATCATCCGACCGCGATTCATACAACGCTTGCCGGGCTGCGCCGCCGCGCGGGCAATGCCCGCATTCTGGCGGTGCTCGAGCCGCGCTCGAATACGATGAAGCTTGGCGTGATGAAGGCGCAATTGCCGGCCAGTCTCGCCGACGCCGATCTGGTGTTCGGTTACGGCGCGCCTTCGGGCAAGGACGCCCTGGGCTGGAATCTGGCCGAAGCACTGGCGCCGCTGGGCGCGCGTGCCCAGGCGTTCAGCGACATCGACGGTCTGGTGCGCGCGGTGAGCGCGGCCGCCCAGCCGGGCGATCAGATCGTGGTGATGAGCAACGGCGGGTTCGGCGGCATCCACCAGAAACTGCTCGACGCGCTCGCGGCACGCGCCTGATGCGCGTCCGACCGGCACGTCGCCTCATTCGGCTCTATCGGGAACTCCCATGATTCTTTACCTGCACGGCTTCCGATCGTCGCCGCGTTCCTTCAAGGCGCAACTGATGGCTGCGCGCATGCACCGGCTCGGACTGGGGCATCAGTGGGCGTGCCCGCAGTTGCCTCCCTCGCCGCTGGCCGCCGTGGTCGATGCGCAACGGCTGCTGGCCGGCGTGAACGGCGACGACCTGACCATCGTGGGCAGCTCGCTCGGCGGCTACTACGCCACGTACCTGGCCGAAAAGCTTGGATGCCGAGCGGTGTTGCTCAATCCGGCCACCCGTCCGTACGACGACCTCGGCAAATGGCTCGGCGAGCAGCCGATGTGGCACGGGGGCGGGACGATTGTCGTGGAGCCGCGCCATCTCGATGAGCTGCGCATGATCGACGTGCCGCGGATCACGCGGGCGCAACGCTACTACCTCGTGGCCGCGACCGGTGATCAGACGCTCGATTACCGCGACATGGTGGCAAAGTTTCCGGGGGCGAAGCTCACGCTGATCGAGGGCAGCGACCACGGCATTTCCGATTTCGTCGACTATATGGACGACGTGTTGCGTTTCGCCGGCGTCGACGTTCCCCCTTCGCCCGACACTGCGGGCCTGTCCGCGGGCGAATGACACGTTTGCCCGTTCCGCTCTGAACCGCCGTACATTGGCGGGCTACAATATCGCCTATTGCGATCGATGGCTGTTTCATGAACATTTTTTTTGAGGAATCCGGCGGCTTCAAGGCTGGCACGGTGTTGTCGCAGCAGGGCGAGTCGTACCAGGTTGAGCTGCCCGGCGGGCGCCGAAGCAAGATCAAGGGGCGCGACGTTCTGTTGCGCTTCGAGACGCCCACCCCCGCCGAACTGATCGCGCAAGCGCAGGCCGCGGCACAGGACATCGACATGAGTTTCCTGTGGGAGTGCGCGCCTGCCGAAGAATTTCCGTTCCCGACGCTCGCCGCCGAATATTTCGGAGAAGGGGCGAGCGTTGCCCAGCAGGCGGGACTGGCGCTGGCCCTGCAGGCGTCGCCGATCTACTTCCGTCGCAAGGGGCGCGGACAATATCAGCGCGCGCCGCAGGAGCAGCTGCAGGCCGCGCTCGCCGGGCTGGCGCGCAAGCAACAGCAGGCCGAACTGCAGGCGGGGTACGCCGATCAACTGATCGCCGGTACGCTACCGGACGCGCTCAGGGGCAAGGAGCTGGTGCTGCTGTTCCGTCCGGACAAGAACGCCATCGAGTGGAAGGCGCTCGACGCGGCGGCGATTGCCCTGGGCAAGACGCACGCCGAGGTGATGCTGGCATGCGGCGGCATTGCGTCGCCGCGCGCTTACCACGAGGCGGCGTTCCTCTACGAATACTTCCCGCGCGGCACCGGCTTCCCCGACGTGGGACCCGTTCCCCTGCCGGCCGACGACCTGCCGCTGGCCGAGGTGCAGGCATTCTCGATCGACGATTCGACGACCACGGAGATCGACGACGCGCTCTCGGTGCAGATGCTGCCCGATGGCCTGCTGCGCGTGGGTATCCATATTGCGGCACCGGCGCTGGGGCTCTCACGCGGCGATCCCATCGACGAAATCGCGCGCGTGCGCCTGTCGACGGTCTATGCGCCCGGCGAGAAGATCACGATGCTGCCCGATGCCGTGGTCGAGGCTTACACGCTCGCCGAGGGTGGCGCTCGCCCGGCGCTCTCGCTTTACGTGGTGGTCAAGGCGGACACCTACGAGATCGTGGCGACCGAGACCCGGGCCGAGCGGGTGCCGATCTCGGCGAACCTGCGCCACAACGAGCTCGATTCGATCATCACGGCCGAAACGCTGGCCGACGGCAGCGGCGACTATCCGCACAAGGACGAGCTTCGCCTGCTGTGGCCGTTCGCGCAGTCGCTCTATGACAAGCGCCAGGCGGCGCGCGTGGGCTACGGCCTGCGCCCGGAAGTACAGAACAAGACCGACTTCAACTTCTATGTCGACGGCGAGCACGTCACGATCAAGCAGCGCCTGCGCGGCGCACCGCTCGATCTGATCGTCGCCGAGATGGCGATTCTCGCGAACAGCCGCTGGGGACGCCTGCTGGCGGAATGCGGTGTGCCCGGCATCTACCGTGCACAACGTGCCTACGGCGTGAATCGCACGCGCATGCAGACCTCGCCCGCACCGCACGAGGGGCTTGGCGTGGAGCAATACGCGTGGAGCACGTCGCCGCTGCGCCGCTACGTCGATCTGGTGAACCAGTGGCAACTGATCGCCTGCGTGCGTCATGGCGTGACCGCCAAGCTGGCGGCCCCGTTCAAGCCGAAGGACGCCGACCTCTATGCCACGGTGTCGAGCTTCGAGGCCGCCTATGCGGCGTACGGTGAGCACCAGAGCCGCATGGAACGCTACTGGTGCCTGCGCTGGTTGATCCAGGAGAACAAGTCTCAGGTGCAGGCGAGCGTGCTCAAGGGCGATACCGTTCGTCTGAACGACATCCCGCTCACGCTGATCGTGCCGGGCCTGGGATTGCACGCGCGCGGCACGCAGATCATGCTCGACGTGCTCTCGCTCGATGTCGTCACCCTCAGCATCTCGGTGCGTGTCTCGCAAGTGCTCGACGCCAGCCAGGCGTTGCTCGGAGACGACGATGACGAGGGCGACGGTGGCGAAGGCGAGGGGGGGGAGGGCAGTGACGGCAATGCGGGTAGCGACGGCGCCGATGGTGACGATGGTGCCGACGGTGCCGATGGCGCCGACGGTACAGATGGCGACGATAGTCCCGCAGACGCCGACGGCTCGGGCGATCGTACTGATGCCGGCGCCACGTCCACCGACGCCTCCCCGCTCGCCGCCGCACTGATGGCCGCGGGCGCGCGCGACGCATCCGCCAGCACGGCGTGCTGAAACCGGCACTCGCCTCCGGCAACCTCGACGCGGCACGTCGCCGCGGTTGGTCGCTCATGCGCGAGCATCCACTGGCCACGGGCCTTGTGTTTTCGGCCCTGGTTCACTTGCTCGCGCTGGCGGTGCATTTCGTCGCCCCCGACAGTTTCCGGTTGCACAGCGCGGACACGCCGCTCGACGTCGTGCTCGTCAACGCCAAGTCGGCCAGCGCGCCCGACAAGGCCACTGCGCTCGCACAAGCCAACCTCGTGGGCGGCGGCGAGCATGACGGGGAGCGCGCCGCGTCGCCGCTGCCCTCGCGTGCGCTCGAGCGTGATGGCGCCCCCGTGGCGCAAATGCAGCGCAACGTGAGCGAATTGGAGGCGATGCAGGAAAAACTGCTGTCGCAACTGCGCAGCCAGTATGCGGCGGCGCCGGCGGCGCAGCGCAAACGCGCGGATGCCCCGCAGCATGGTCTGGGTGCGGACGACCAGAATGTCGATCAGCAGATCGCCCGCTTGCAGGCGGAAATCGACAAGCAGTTGCGCGCCTATCAGACGCGCCCGAAGCGCGGGCAGGTCACGGCCAACACGCGTGAAGTGGCATACGCCCGCTATTTCGATGCGTTGCGCCATCGCGTGGAGCGTTACGGCACGGAGCACTTTCCGCAAATCGGCAACGAGCGCCTGTACGGCGAGCTGATCGTCACGCTCAACGTCAACCAGCGCGGTGGTCTCGGCTATCACAGGGACGGCTGGAACGTCGCGGGCGTGGAGATTACGCGCAGTTCGGGCAATCGGGACCTGGATAGGCGCGCGGTCGCCATCGTCCAGGCGAGCGCGCCGTTCGGCGACTTTTCGCCGGAGATGAAGCAGCGCTACGACATTCTCGAAATCGTCACCCGGATGACGTTTTCCCGTCAGGGCGTCCATGCCGAAACGCTGGCGACGCCGACGGGCGGCGCAGGGCAATAGCGACGCAGCAGGCGCCCGTGCCTGTCCCCGGTGTTGGGCGTGCCCGGTCGAACTTTCCAAATATTTCTATAATTACGGGGTTTGCTCCGACCTGGAAAGTCTGTAATGAAATGGATTGTCCTGGCGATTATCGCGGCATGCGCGGTGTATGTGCATCTGCGAGGTAAGGTTCGCCATAAATTCTTCCGGCAATTGTCCGACCATTCGACGTTCCTGTCGCCGTTGAACGTGTTCATGTACGCGTTCTCGCGCGTGCCGACGACGCCGTATCTGAAGACCGACAATTTCCCGGAGCTCGAACCGCTGCGGCAGAACTGGGAAGCCATTCGCGCCGAGGCGGTGTCGTTGCTCGAAGCGAGCCGGATCAAGGCGTCCGACAAGTACAACGACGTCGGCTTCAACTCGTTCTTCAAGAGCGGCTGGAAGCGCTTCTATCTGAAGTGGTACGACGAAGCCCATCCGTCGGCGAGCACGCTGTGTCCGGTCACGACCGAACTCGTGCGCAAGATACCCACGATCAAGGCGGCCATGTTCGCCGAATTGCCGCATGGCAGTCGCCTCGTGCGTCACCGCGATCCGTACGCCGGGTCGCTGCGCTATCACCTCGGACTGGTCACGCCGAACGACGACCGCTGTTACATCGACGTCGACGGCCAGCGCTACAGCTGGCGCGACGGTGAAGGTGTGGTGTTCGACGAGACCTACATCCACTACGCCGAGAACCAGAGCGGGCAGAATCGCATCATTCTGTTCTGCGACGTCGAGCGTCCCATGCGCTACCGCTGGACGCAGGCGGTCAACCACTGGTTCGGCCGCCATCTGGTCGGCGCGGCGGCGTCGCCCAACGACGCAGGCGATCGCACCGGCGGCCTGAACCGGGTCTTCAAGTACATTTACTCGATCCGCATTGTCGGCAAACGCCTCAAGGCCTGGAACCGGTACGTGTACTATGCGGTGAAATGGGCACTGTTCGGGGGCATCCTGCTTTGGATTCTCTGGTGATCGATGTCGCCTGAACCCGGCCCTCCGCCAATTCGATGAACGCAAAAGCGGCGCCTGCGCGAAAGCCAGGCGCCGCAGCTTTGACAACGATGACAAACCAAACGCCTACCGGGGATAGGTCGGCCGATCGCTACGCCGTGATCGGTCATCCTGTCGAACACAGCCAGTCGCCGTTCATTCACGCCGAGTTCGCGCGCGAGACCGGACAACGATTGACGTATGAACGCCTGCTCGCGCCGCTCGACGCCTTTGCCGCGACCGTTCGCACGTTCATCGAACACGGTGCCAGCGGCGCCAATGTCACGGTTCCCTTCAAGCTGGAAGCGCACGCGCTTGCCGATCGCCTGACGCCGCGCGCGCAGGCCGCGGGCGCGGTGAACACGTTGATCTTCGACGCTCAGGGCATCACGGGCGACAACACCGACGGCGTGGGGCTCGTGCGCGACATCGAGGGCCCGTTGGGCGTGGCGCTCAAGGGACGTCGCGTCTTGCTGCTCGGCGCCGGCGGCGCGTCGCGTGGCGCGATGCTGCCCCTGATCGAGGCGTCGCCGGCTGCGCTCTTCGTGGCCAATCGCACGGCCGCGCGCGCCGACGAACTGGTCGCCCGGTTCGCCGAGGCGGCGCAACGCCACGGTGTTGCGCTGGCCGGCGGTGGCTGGGACGCGGTGCCCGGCGGTTTCGACGTGGTGATCAACGCCACGGCAGGAAGTCTCCAGGGCGATGTACCGCCACTGCCCGCAGGCGTGTACGCGGCCGGGGCGTTGGCTTACGACATGATGTATGGGGCGCAGCCGACCGTCTTCATGACGCGGGCCTTGTCGGAAGGCGCCGCGCGGGCCGCCGATGGGCTCGGCATGTTGGTGGAGCAGGCGGCCGAAGCGTTCGCGGTGTGGCGAGGCGTGCGCCCGTCCACCGATGCGGTGCGTGCCGCACTGCGCGCACGCCTCAACGCGAAAGGCTGAACCTGTCCCGATGCCCTCGCAGAGACGTCACGCCCGCACGGCTTCCCGCAAACGCCAGTGGGGACCCTGGCAATGGACCGCGTATGTCATCACGCTGCTGATCGCGGGCGTGCTGGCCACGCAGCTCTATTACTTCCTGCAGATCGGGTGGTGGGTGCACTTCGATCCGCAATCGACGGCATTCATGAGAGCGGCCGAGGCGCGTCTGCGAGAGACGGATCCCAACGCGACACTCCGGCATCAATGGGTGTCGTACGATCAGATCTCGCGCAACCTGAAGCGCGCGATCATCGCCAGCGAAGACGCGAACTTCGTCAATCACGACGGTTTCGAGATCGATGCGATGCTCGGCGCGTGGGAGAAGAACCAGAAGAAAGGGCGCATCGTCGCCGGAGGCTCGACCATTTCGCAGCAACTCGCGAAGAATCTGTTTCTCTCGAGCGAGAAGAGCTATCTGCGCAAGGCCGAGGAACTCAGCATCACCTGGATGCTCGAGTTCTGGATGGACAAGCAGCGGATTTTCGAGATCTATCTGAATTCGGTCGAGTGGGGCGAAGGCGTGTTCGGTGCCGAGGCGGCATCGCGCTATTACTACGGGATTCCGGCGTCGAGACTCTCGCCGTGGCAGGCGGCGCGACTCGCGGTGATGCTGCCGCGGCCGCGCTACTTCGACGCGCATCGCAATTCCCCGTACCTCTCGCAGCGCGCCGGTGTCATCGCGCGTCGCATGGGCGCGGCCGAATTGCCGCAATGACCGTTTCCGGGCCGCACAACGCGCGGCTTCACTTCGGTAGCTTCTCGACCTTGAGTTCCGCGCCGTCGTTGTGCGCCAGCGTCACGGTGAGACGCATGCCCGACAACGTGTCGTCCAGCGAATGATTCGGCAGCAATGGGGCGTCGCCCATCGATCGCCCGCTGCCGGGCGTGGTGTTGACCAACGTGCTCGTCATCGATCGGGCCTTGGGCGCGTAGTTGACGACATAGACGGTGACGCCGCTCACGTAGGGAGCGGCTTCCCACCACGTCTCGAACGGCTGACGGGGGCGGCGAAATTCGACGAACAGCACCGAGCCGTCCGAGCGCCTTATCCGATAGCCCTGGGCCGCGCTGCCGCGTCGCCAGAGCGGGTCGAGCTTGTAGGTGCCGTCGTGCTTGATCCACGGTACGTCCGCATCGCTCAGCCAGCCGGCGAAGTGTTGATACGCCACGGGAAACATCGACGCGCCGCCGCCGCCCATCGGGTCGGTCGGCGCCTTGCCGTAGTTGTACGTCGTGCAGTCGCCGCCGAGCTGCGCCACGCCGTCGCGCGCCGGGCAGCCGTATCGGATCCGGGCGTGCTGGAAGCCCATTGCGTGGCCGAATTCGTGCGTCCAGGTCCAGAACTTGTGGGCGGAGCTGCCCTGGGCCAGCACCCAGTTTCCCGGAACCGGGGCCAGCCCGACCCAGGGGCACTGGCGCCATTGGCGAATACTGACGAACAGGTAATCGTAGTCCTGCGGATTCCTTTCGCGATGCCGGGCCGCATCGCGCGCGGCGCTGAGTATCTGGCTGGCATTGCAGGCGTCGGGACGCTCGCCGATATCGACCTCGTCGAGGAAATCCATGTTTGCTGTCAATCGCTCTCCCGATGCCTGCAGGAGGTAGTTCCTGGCCGATCTGTCCTCGTAATACGGTGTGCCGAACACGCCGAGCACCGTGTCGCGCACCGGCGTTGAATCCGCCGAGGTCTCATCGCTGAAATGCGTTGCCATGACGAGGACCTTCTTCGTGCCAGCGACCGGGAATTGCGGGGTCGGCATGTCGATATCGTATTGCCAGACGTCTGCCCTTGTGCTGCCGGGGATGGAAATGCCGACCGATTGACCCTGCGGATCGGCGTCGAGCGTTTTCCACTGACCAATGTCGCGGCTGTACACGTTCCACAGGCGGATGTCGTTGAGGGCGCCGTTCGAGACTTCCCAGCTTCGCATCGTGGTGTAGCCGCTCGTGTCGCTATCCAGCGCGATCGACGACGCCTTGCCGTAGGTGCGCAGATATCGCGTCTCGCCGAAGTATTCGTTGAAGATGAAATAGCGGGCGTTGCCGATGGCCTTGAGCTTCCAGTTCTGCAATCGCGAGCCGTCTTTGCAGGTTTCCAGCGCGACGTACTGCCATGATTTCGTGTCGTCGCCGTTGGCGGTGAGGCAGCGCGTTTCCCCGCCGACTGTCATTTTCAAAGGCGCGTAACCGACCTCCGTGAGGGACGGGGCGGGGGCTGCGAGGGCGTCGACAGGCGGGAGTGGCGCGAGAAACGCAACGCAGACCAGGGCGAGCAGTTCGGGCTTCATTGGAGATCCTCTTCGAACGGGATCTCTCAACGATAGAAAGCAAAGTTCGTTTTGCTAACGATAGCGGATGGTTTTGGGAAGACCTCCGGTCACGTTGGGCGACAGGCCAGGAGGATCCTGGCGCGCCAACACCCGGAAGCCCGGAAACCGAGAAGCTCGGAAGCCAAGACGCCTGTCCCGCAAAGCCGGAGGGCTCACGGCGGGCGGCATCAGTGACGGGGTTGCGCGGCGTCCGCCACGGCGGGGGCGGGCACCTGCACGATGGTGCGGGTGGGGTAAGGCAGCGAACAGCCCGCGCGCTCGACGGTCTCCTTCACGCCGCGTTGGAGATCCCAATACAGTCCCCAGTAATCGCCCAGCGAGGCCCAGACGCGCACGTTGACGATGATGGCGCTGTCGCTGACCTGCTTGACCATGATTTCCGGCGCGGGCGCCTTGAGCACCCGCTGGTCGTTGCCCACGTGGTTGCGCAAGGCCTGCATGGCGGCGTCGAGGTCGTCGCTCAGGCCAATGCCCACGGTGATTTCCATGCGCCGCGTGGCATTGCGGCTGAAGTTCGTGATCGGCTGGCCCCAGATCTGGTTGTTCGGCACGCACACGTAGATGCCGTCGGCATTGGTGAGCGTGGTCGTGAACAGACCGATCTCCTCGACCGTGCCGGCCACCGCCGATCCGGCCGTGATGTAGTCACCATTGCGGAAGGGGCGCAGCACGAGCAGCATGGTGCCCGCGGCGATATTCTGCAATGTGCCCTGCAATGCGAGACCGATGGCGAGACCGGCCGCGCCGAGCACGGCGATGATGCTCGCCGTTTGCACACCGAACTGTGCAAGCACCGCAATGATCGTGATCAGGCGCACCGACCACAGCACCACCGACTCGATGAGCGGCTTGAGCGTGGCGTCGAAGTGCGGCGAGCGATTGAGCGTGGTGTGCACCACGCGCGAGAGTCGCTTCGCGATCCAGAAGCCGATCAGCAGGATCAGTATGGCCTGCACGAGCGACAAGCCGTACCGGACGGCATTCGCCGCCAAAAAGCCCATGACTGCGTCGATTGACGCGAGCGGGGTCGTGACATCCGTCATTTTGCTGTTCTCCCTTTCGACGGGCACCCGGCGGTGCCGATATCAAGGTTGACGCCAAGGGCGTGGATTGGTTCGATCCGCTTGCCGCCGATCGCCGCTGCCTGGCCCACCCTCGACGATTTCAGGGCATATCCCACCGTCGCGTTAGGTAACGGCGCCTCGGCGCGTCCGCTGGCACGTCGAGGCGCCGCGCTTGGCGTGTCTGTGGCGTGGCTGCTACACTTGGCGTCGCCGTGTCGCAGGGAGACTCTCGTTTGATCAATGCTTTCGTCATCAATAATGGCCGCCTGCAACAGGTGACATGTGACCATCCCAGTGACCTGACCAGCGTGTCGCCGGTCTGGGTGGATCTGCACAGCGAATCGGAAGAGGAACGCCACTGGGTCGAAGACGCTTACAAGGTCAAGTTGCCGACGCGCGACGAGATCACCGATATCGAGGCATCGGCCCGCTACTACGAAGACGACAACGGCGTCTTGCACATCCGCACGGATTTCCTGCTCGACGACGAAGAGCAATCGCGCAACGTGCCGGTGGCGTTCGTGGTGCTCAAGGATCTGCTGATTTCCATTCACGACGAAGATCTGCCGGTGTTCCGCCTGGTTCGCATGCGCGCGCGGATTCGGCCCGGCTCGGTGCGCGACGCGATGGACGTGCTGCTCGATCTCTACTCGACCGATGCGGAATATTCTGCCGATGCGCTCGAAGGCGTATATGCGGCGCTCGAAGAAGTCAGCAAACGGGTTCTGGGCAAGAACCTCACCGACGCCGATGCCGCGAAGGCGCTCGAGAGCATTGCGGCCGAAGAGGATCTGAACGGGCGTATTCGCCGTAATGTGATGGATACGCGTCGCGCGGTCTCGTTCCTGATGCGCGCCCGCATGCTCAAGGACGAGCAATACCAGGAGGGCAAGCAGATCCTGCGCGACATCGAGTCGCTCGACAATCACACCGCGTATCTGTTCGACAAGATCAACTTTCTGATGGATGCCACCATCGGTTTCATCAACATCAACCAGAACAAGATCATCAAGATCTTTTCGGTCGCGGCGGTGGCGTTTTTGCCGCCGACGCTCATTGCAAGCATTTACGGCATGAATTTCCAGATGATGCCGGAGCTGCGCTGGGAGATTGGATACCCGTTCGCGATCGGCCTGATGATTCTCTCGGCGATCGCGCCGTTCCTGTACTTCCGGCATCGAGGCTGGCTCGACTGAGCGTGGGCGCGACGCGTGCGCCCACGATGCCCGCTCGGGGTGATCCGCGGCGGTGGGTAACGATTCGACGCAATTCGGCACGATTCGTGGCGATTTGCCGGTCGCCGTGGGGGCCCGGCCGCCGAGCAGGTAAAATGTCGGCCTTGCTCGATCCAACGACGGATCGGCCCGAATTGAATCACGCTGCGCCGTGCCCGGCGCGGCATTCCGCCGGAACACCGTCATGACCTTCACCGACACGCTGCGCGCCGCCTGGACGCGCAACAATTCCCTCCTCTGCGTGGGGCTCGACCCCGAGCCGTCGCGCATTCCCGCGCATCTTCAAGGCCGGCCGGACGCGATTTTCGAGTTTTGCCGCCAGATCGTGGATGCCACCGCGCCTTTCGCGTGCGCGTTCAAGCCGCAGATCGCCTACTTCGCCGCGCATCGCGCCGAAGACCAGCTCGAGCAACTGATTGCGCATATCCATGCCGATCATCCGGGGCTGCCCGTGATTCTCGACGCCAAGCGCGGAGACATCGGCAGCACGGCCGAGCAATATGCCCGCGAGGCATTCGAGCGTTATCGTGCCGACGCCGTGACGGTGAACCCGTACATGGGTTTCGATTCGCTCGAGCCGTATCTGGCGCACGCCGAGAAGGGGGTCATCGTGTTGTGCCGCACGTCGAATCCGGGCGGCAGCGATCTGCAATTCCTCGACGTCGATGGCAAGCCGCTGTATCAGACGGTGGCGCGTCTGGCGTCTGGGCCGTGGAACACGAGCGGGCAGATCGGCCTTGTCGTCGGGGCGACTTTCCCTGCGGAAATTGCGGCGGTGCGTGCCATCGTCGGTGACATGCCGCTGCTGATTCCCGGTGTCGGCGCGCAGGGCGGCGATGTCGAGGCGACGGTCAAGGCCGGTCGCACCGCCGACGGTACGGGCATGATGATCAACTCGTCGCGCGCGATCATCTACGCCGGCCGTGACGAACATTTCGCCGAGGCAGCCGCGTCCGCCGCGCAAAAGACGCGCGACAGCATCAACGCTTATCGCTGATCGCATGTTGCCCGCCGTTCGTGCGGGCAACACGAGGCGAAGCGGACAGACCGGACGTGTTGGTCAGCTCGGACAGCTCGGACGAGATCGACCGAATCGAGTCAATCGCGTTAATCAAGTTAATCAAGTTAAGCGAGTGACTTGAGCGAATTGCGCGAGTGATGCGAATCGGCACGTGGCGACGCGATTACGACGCACGCTTGAAGCGGCGTCTTACGCGTCGCCTTTGTCGAGTCGCTCGAGCACGCCGCGCAGCGCGTGCTGCGCGGCCTGGCTCCGCACCTGCGTGCGGTCGCCCTTGAAGTGCTTCGTCTCGACGACGGTCGTCACACGGTCACTCCACCCGAAGCACACCATGCCCACCGGTTTGTCCGCGGTGCCGCCGCCCGGCCCGGCCACGCCGGTGATCGACAGGGAGATCTGCGCCCGGCTGTTGAGCAGCGCCCCTTCGGCCATGGCGCGTGCCACGGGTTCGCTCACGGCGCCGTGCTTGTCGATGAGCTCGGCGGGAACGCCAATCATCTCCGTCTTGGCCTGATTCGAGTACGTGACGAAGCCACGCTCAAACCAGTGGCTGCTGCCGGAAATGTCGGTGATTGCCGCGGCAACGAGGCCGCCGGTGCACGACTCGGCCGTCACCAGCATCAGTCGCTCGTCACGCAGGCGATTGCCGACCCTGACCGAGAGTTGCGCGAGAAGCGCTTGTTCTGAGACCACGTGAACTCACCTATCAAATCGAGCGCCACAGCGCGATAACGAGCAACGTGCAGAACGCAGCGACAAGGTCGTCCAGCATGATGCCCAGGCCGCCCTTGACGGTTCGGTCGAAATAGCGGATCGGTGGCGGCTTGACCGCGTCGAAGAAGCGGAACAGGACAAACGCCACCAATTGCCCGACGAAACTCGCCGGGGTAATGAGCAACAGCACGATCCAGAAAGCCACGATTTCATCCCAGACCACCGCACTCGGGTCCTGCACCCCAAGCTTGCGCGCCGAAAAGCCGCAGATCCAGATGCCGCCGAGAATCGACGCGGCAATCAGCACACCCCAGCCCGTGACCGTCAGATACAGATTGAGCACCAGGTACGACGCCCAGCCGAACAGTGTGCCGACCGTGCCGGGCGCGAACGAAGACAGGCCCGTGCCGAAGCCGAGCGAAAACAGGTGGGCGGGATGCGACAGCAGGAAACGCGAGGTCGGCCGGCGCGGGCCGCTGCCCGGGTTGACGGTGGCCGTCTGATCAGTGCTCATTGAAAATGGTCGAAACTTTTGAATTCGGCGGCGACGGCAGCGCCGGTATTGTCGTGGAGTTGCATCATGTGGCGCGCGTCGAGTAACGCTATTGTACCGATACGCGTGAGGCGCATGCCGAGTTCACCGCCAATGGCCTCGATCCGCTGTCGCTGCGCGGGGTCGGCGCAAAAGCAAAGCTGGTAGTCGTCGCCGCCCGCGAGCGTGCACAGGCGCTGTATCTCGGGCGCCTGTGCGGCGAGCAGCGACGAGCGCGGCACGTCGTCCACGTTGACTCGCGCACTGACACCGGAGCGCGTCAGGATGTGGCCAAGGTCGCCCAGCAGGCCGTCCGAGATATCGAGCGCCGCGCGCGCCACGCCGCGCAGCGCGAGACCGAGCGCCACCTGCGGTTCGGGCCACTCCAATGCGCGACGTGCAACGACCAGGTCGTCGTCCGTGAGCGACCATTCTCCCCGGATCGCGCCAAGCGCAAGACGGGCATCGCCCACCGTGCCCGAAATCCAGATGTCGTCGCCCGGTCGTGCGGCGTCGCGGCGCAAGGCGTGGGCGCCCGGTACGCTGCCGAAGACGGTCACGCAGAGATTGCGCGGCCCGCGTGTCGTATCGCCGCCCACCAGCGGACAGGCGAAACGGTCGGCCAGCGCGGCCAGGCCGTCGGCGAAGGGAGCGAGCCATGCAGGGTCGCTGTCAGGCAACGCAAGCGCCAGCGTGAAGCCCAGCGGGCGAGCGCCCATGGCCGCGAGGTCGGACAGATTGACCGCGAGCGTCTTGTGGCCCAGCGAGCGCGGATCGACGTCGGCGAAGAAATGGCGGCCCTCCACGAGCATGTCGGTGGACACCGCGAGTTGCTCGCCGGCCGGTGCACGCAGCAGCGCGCAGTCGTCGCCGATCCCGAGCGCCACCTGTTCGCCCTGGCGCGTCGCACGCGCGAAAAAACGGTCGATCAACGAGAACTCGGACAGCCGCGCCTCCGATGCCTCGGCCCGTGCGGACGGCGAACGAGGCGCGGACGAGGAGGACGTTGCTGGCGACGAGGGTGACGGCAAGTCGGAATTGGTGGTCATGGGCGGTGGCACGGGCGCCGGGCGCGCAAGGCGGCGCGACGGGCGAATCATCGGGGGCTGCGCGAGGCACAGCGCGAACCCCTATTCTAAGAGGGCATCCTCGCTTTCCCAAGCGGACAAACGCGCCACGCGCGCGAATTCAGGTGGTTTCCGATGGCTGTCTCGGACACCCCCCCGGTCGCGTTTCATCCATGTTCCGAAAAGGCTCCCGATGGTGCGATGCAGCGTTGTGTTTGCCCTGGTTTTTGGACACTATCGACAGGAAAGCAGCCCAGTGCGGGTGTGGCCGTTATCCGCTTTTTGCATAAATGGCGTGAATAAATGGGGCTACAATTCGCACTGAAAATTTGACTTGTCCTGTTCGCCCAGAGCTTCTCCCCATGCCCACGCCGATCGATCCGAAATTGCGCGAAGCTGCGCTCGAGTATCACGAATTCCCCACGCCCGGCAAAATTGCCATCGCACCGACCAAGCAGTTGCTCAACCAGCGGGATCTGGCGCTGGCTTACTCGCCGGGCGTTGCCGCCGCGTGTGAGGAAATCGTCGTCGATCCGCTCAACGCTTCGCGCTACACGGCGCGCGGCAACCTTGTCGGCGTGATTTCCAACGGCACGGCCGTGCTCGGACTGGGGGACATCGGTCCGCTCGCCTCCAAGCCGGTGATGGAGGGCAAGGGCGTACTGTTCAAGAAGTTCGCCAATATCGACGTGTTCGATATCGAGATCGACGAGAAGGACCCCGAGAAGCTCGTCGACATCATCGCCGCGCTCGAGCCCACGTTCGGGGCGATCAACCTCGAGGACATCAAGGCCCCCGAATGCTTCATCGTGGAGCGCAAGCTGCGCGAGCGCATGAGGATTCCGGTCTTCCACGACGATCAGCACGGCACGGCCATCGTGGTCGCGGCGGCCCTCATCAATGGCCTGAAGGTCGTGGGCAAGGATCTGCGCTCGGTGAAGCTGGTGACTTCCGGTGCGGGGGCCGCGGCGCTCGCGTGTCTGGATCTGCTCGTCGACATGGGGCTTCCCATCGAGAACATCTGGGTGACGGACCTCGCGGGTGTGGTCTACGAGGGCCGCACCGAACTGATGGATCCGGAGAAGATTCGTTTCTCGCAGAAGACCGATGCACGCGGACTGGCCGATGTCATCGGCGGCGCCGACATCTTTCTCGGGCTGTCGGCGGCCGGCGTGCTCAAGCCGGAAATGGTCAAGACCATGGCGGATAAACCGCTCATTTTCGCGCTGGCCAATCCGAATCCGGAAATCACGCCGGAACTCGCGAAGGAGGTGCGCCCCGATTGCGTGATGGCGACCGGCCGGACCGATTATCCGAACCAGGTCAACAATGTCCTGTGCTTCCCGTTCATTTTCCGGGGGGCGATCGACGTTGGCGCCACGACGATCACTCGGTCGATGGAAATCGCGGCAGTGAACGCGCTTGCGGAACTGGCGCGTCAGGAGCAGAGCGACATCGTTGCATCGGCGTACGGCATCAAGAACCTGTCGTTTGGTCCCGAGTACCTGATTCCGAAGCCGTTCGATCCGCGCTTGCTGGTGAAGGTCGCCACGGCCGTGGCAGAAGCCGCGATGGCGGCCGGCGTCGCCACGCGCCCGCTCGCGGACGTGGACGCATACTCGCAGTCGCTGCAGCAGTTCGTGTACCACAGCGGTGGTCTGATGAAGCCGCTGTTCTCCGTGGCGCGCAGCGTGCCGGCCGACAAGAAGCGCATCGCCTTCGCGGAGGGCGAAGAGGAGCGTGTGCTGCGCGCCGTGCAGGTGCTGGTCGACGAACGCGTCGCCACGCCGATCCTGGTGGGACGCCCCGCCGTGATCGAGCACCGCGTCCAGCAGTACGGTCTGCGTCTCACGCCGGGCGTCGACTTCACGGTCGTCAACCCCGAGCACGACGAGCGCTATCGCGATTACTGGGAAACCTATCACCAACTGACCAACCGCAAGGGCGTGACGGCATCGTACGCTCGCGTCGAAATGCGCCGCCGCACCACGCTCATCGCCGCCATGCTGGTGCGCAAGGGCGAGGCGGACGGCATGATCTGCGGCACGGTTTCCACGCCTGGGCGCCACCTGCACTTCATCGATCGCGTGATCGGCAAGCGCGCGGGCGGCCATGTCTATGGCGCCATGAACGCGCTGATTTTGCCCAACCGGCAGATCTTCCTCGTCGACACCCACATCAATCAGGACCCGAGCGCCGAGGATCTGGCCGAGATCACGCTCATGGCGGCCGAGGAAATTCGACGTTTCGGTATCCAGCCCAAGGTCGCGCTGCTCTCGCACTCGAATTTCGGTACGAGTGACGCGAATTGTGCCCGGAAGATGCGCGATACCCTGGCGATTCTGCAAGAACGCGCGCCGGAACTGGAAGTCGACGGCGAAATGCACGGCGATTGCGCGCTGGACCCGGAATTGCGCGCGCGCATCATGCCGGATTCGACGCTGACCGGCGCCGCGAACCTTCTCGTCATGCCGAACATCGACGCCGCGAACATTGCCTACAACCTGCTCAAGACGGCAGCAGGCAACAACGTCGCGATCGGGCCGATCCTGCTGGGTGCGGCGAAGCCGGTGCACATCCTGACCGAGTCGGCGACGGTGCGTCGCATCATCAACATGGCCGCGCTCGTCGTGGCCGATGCGGCAGCGCAACAACCCGCGCGCTGAGCCGACGGTTGCCATCGGCGGTTCGCCGCCGTTAGGCATACGTTAACGACAAAACGCCGCACCCATTCGGGGCGGCGTTTTGTTATTTCGATGACGATTGTCACGTGTCGCATACTGTCATGTAGGCGCTCACTGTCGTGAAAATCCTTGTATTTTCATGAATTTGTTGAGTAGTTTGGTTGCAAAATGTAAGCCGACATTGATTCTCGTGACCAATAGCGATAACCTTACGGCTTCACCCATCAGAACAAGCCCGCAGCGCAAAACGGCGTCGGGGCGACAGGTTAGCTATGACAATGGCACGTTGGCTTCACCGGGGCATCGTGGCGCTGACGGCGGCTGGCAGTGTGTTTCTGGGGGCGCATGCCGTAGCGCGTGAAACCGCGCCATACGTCACGGATCAAACGGCCGAGGTATCCGTTGCCGATTTGCCACGCGAAGCGCAGCGCACGCTGTCGCTGATTGCCCAAGGCGGGCCGTATCCCTATGCCAAAGACGGCATCGTGTTCGGGAACTACGAAAAGCGCCTGCCCAAAATGCCGCGTGGCTATTACCATGAATATACGGTGCCGACGCCGGGTGCCCGCAACAGGGGCGCGAGGCGCATCATCTGCGGCGGTAATCAACGCGCGGTCGATCCGTGCTACTACACCAAAGATCACTACAACAGCTTTAAACGCATAAGGGAATGACAGCAGTATGAGTGAGCCGGTTTTCGCACAGGAACGCGGGAAAGATCTTATGGCAGATCCATTCGGTGCGGGCGAGGGCAACTTGTTCAAGCAGGTGCTGGGCCTGCATGCTGTAGCGCGGGCCGGCCACCGCCATACCTTATCGGAAGAGGGAGATATGAGTCTTTTCAAGACCGTCAGGCCGAATATCGTGCAGTCGATCCGCGCATTCCGCGTGCCGGAACTGGCCGCAGAGGCCGAGCGACTCGGCCAACATTTCCTGTACGCCAACTGTTCCCAGGCGCAAAGCAAGGCCGAGGTGCTGGAGACGATCGCGACGTCGTTCCTTTTCCCCAAGCACTTCGGAAAGAATTATGACGCGCTTCACGATTGCCTGACCGATCTCGTGAGCCACTGCGGCCCGCAGCCGGGATTCGTGGTGGTGCTCGAAGGGCTGCCGATTGCGACGAAGTTCGACAAGGATGGCCGTGAAACGCTGCTCGACGTCTTCCGCGATGCGGCCGAATTCTGGGCCGAGCGCCGCGTGACGTTCCGTGTCTTCTACTCTTTCGCCTGAGATTTTGCCGGCATCTCGCCCCCAGGCTTGTCGCGTTCTCCGCGTTCCATGTTGACGGTCGTGACGTCGGCATAGGTCGCTTCGGCGCGTCGATCTCCACGAAAAAAGGTCCGCATGGCGGACCTTTTTTGTTTTCCCACGCGGCTGACGCGCGTTAGCCGGTACGTCCGCCAAGAAATTGCTGCGCAAGGCTCGCCAGATCGAGCTGGCCTTGCGGCACATCGCCATTCGGCGTGAGGTGGTTGATGACTTCGGGGAGCAGCGACGACAATTGTTGGGCCGCCTCGTCCTGGCTCACCCCGGCCGTGTTGGCGAGTTGCTGCAACTGACCGCCCGGGCCGAGTGCCTGTGTCACCTGATCGGGCGATACGGCCTGATTACTGCCGGTGCCGACCCACGAACGCACGGCGTCTCCCAGACCACCGCTTTCCAGCACCTGCGTCAGTCCACCCAACCCGCCCAGCGCGCCGATCAGATCGCCGGCAGACGTTGCCGGTGCGCCGGCGCCCGCTGCGGCCGGGGCTTGTCCGCCCCCGAGCAGTCCGCCCAGCAGGCCACCCAAACCGCCGCCGGCGGTGCCACCGCCACCGCCCAGCATGCCCCCCAGGGCACCGCCGAGCGATCCGAGCAGATCACCGCCGGCCTGACCGCCCTGGCTCTGCGCGCCGCCCGATCGACTGGCGATCATCGCCAGCAGGCCCATGAGCAGCAACATCTTCGTATTGCCGCCGCCGCTATTGCCACCGGCCTCATTGCCGGCCGCACCACCGAGAATGGAATCGAGGATACCCATGACGACACTCCTTTAGGCTTGTGAGGCCATTTTTCGAGTCATTGTTGCTTACCAACCGCCCCAGCGCGCCGCCAGTGCGGCGAGGACCGCGATTCCCGCCGTTTCCGTACGCAGGATTCGCTCGCCGAGTCGAATCGCCGTGAATCCGGCCGCCCGCGCAAGCGATTCCTCCTGAGGTGCCAGCCCGCCTTCGGGCCCGAAGAGCAGCACGCCGGGTTGTGTCGGCGTGTCAGGCGGTAGCGAATCGAGACCGCCGTCTGCCCTGGGTGACAATAGCACACGCCATTCGTAGCTCGTCACCGTGTCCCTGTCTTGCAGCCAGGCGGCGATCGGGCGGATCGGCAACACGCGCGGTACCCGGTTTCGGCCGCATTGCTCGCACGCTGCCTGCACGAGCGCCTGCCAATGTGCGACGCGCTTTGCGGCACGTTCGGCGTCGAGGCGGATCACCGAGCGTTCTGTGGAGAGGGGCTGGATCTCCGACACGCCGAGCTCAATGGCTTTCTCGATCAGCCAGTCCATCTTGTCCCCGCCGGCGATGCCTTGTGCGAGCGTGACGCGATAAGGCGTCTCCGCGTCGCGCGAGTCGAACTCACCCAGTTGGGCGGTGGCGTGACGTTTTTCCAGTGTGGTGAGGACCGCGGGAAACTCGCCACCCGTGCCGTTGAAGAGCGTGAGCGTGTCGCCGACCTTCAGGCGCAGCACCTGAACGTGGCGCACCACGCCTTCGGGGAGTTCCAGCAGTGCGCCTGCGTGGAGCGGCGTGTCGATGAAAAAGCGAGGCATACGGATGGAGGATCAGGAAACGGCGCCAGAGGGCGCGCTGGAAGGGACAAAGGGCAACGGCCACGCAAGCATGAGCGCATAACTGGCGCAGGGGACAGTGCACGACACACGATGCCGAAGGGATGGGGCTTCACGCCGGGACCGGCAGCATACCCCAACGCAGGCGGCCAGCGGCGTCAGCCGCGCGGGGCGATGGGGCGCGCGAAGCCCCAGCGGTACCCGTCAGGGTCTTCCAGTTGGCAGAAGCGGTCACCCCAGAACTGGTCGTTGGGCGGCATCAACCCCTTCGCTCCCGCAGCGGTGGCGCGCGCATACAGGGCATCGACATCCTCGGTGTAGACGTAGAAGCTTTGCGGTGCTTCCACCCCCGAGGTGCGCGGTGTGCGCGCCGTGGTGCCGAAAGCGCCTTCGGGCGCAAACATCACGATCAACTGACCCTGATAGAACATCTCGACGTGCATGAGGGCACCGTCGTCGTCCATCGTATCGTGCACGGTGAAGCCGAATGCCTGCTCGTAGAACGCGGCGGTAGCCTTCGCGTCGCGCACGGTCAGATATGGCGTCAGCCATGGCACGTGGGACGGACGGGGATCGGACATGAATGGGCTCCGGTTAATCCGCCGGCACAGGGCAACGGGGGCGTGCGCTGCCTTCAAAGGCGCGAACGGGCGGGTGCCGACGGTCGTGACAAGCCCCCAATATACAAGGAACGCGAATGTGCTTCACCGTCTGCGCGCGATCGCATCACGGCCCATCGTCGCCGAGGACGTCGGCAAGCTCCGGCGCGATGTCCAACAAGGCGGCCAGACGTGCCGGCGAGAAGTGGCGCAAGCCTCGCAGTGCTGGCGGCAACGCATCGGGCGACGGGTCGCTGGCGCCCGCCGGCATGTCCAGCCGCACGTCCAGCAAGTCGCTGGCGATTGCCAGCGCCCATAACGTGCCGTAAAGAGGCACATACGCGGTCATGGGGGTCACGATGCGGAAGACGCAGCGCAGCGCCTCGCGCATGCGCCGAACCCGTGCGCCGTCGAACCACGGCGCGCCGAGCTGGAGCGCCACGCCGCCGCCCGGGGCCAACAATGCCCGAATCTTCTCGAAGAAGGGGACATCGTGCAGCGGCGCCGCAGCGCCGTCGGCCTCGGTCAGGTCGAAGATCACGGCATCGAAACGCTCTTCCCGGGCGAGTGCGGCGTCGACGAAGTCGCGTGCGTCGCCGATGACAAGCCGGGTGCGCGGATCGTCGAAAGCGCCGTCGGGCAGCGTGGGCATGTACTGCCGGATGGTGGCGGGCACCTGCGCGTCGAGTTCCGCGACGACGACTTCGCGCACACACGCATGGCGCAGTACCTCGCGCGCGGACCCCCCGTCGCCACCGCCCAGGACAAGGACCCGACGCGCATCGCCGTGCGCGAGCAACAGCGGGTGCACCATGCATTCGTGGCAGATATGGGCGTCGGCAAGCGACGCCATGAAACGTGCGTCGAGCCGGTAGGCGCGCCCGAGCGCGCCGAACGCAGGCAAATCGACGACTTCGATGCGTTGGTGGGGCGATGTCGTGGAGAACACGTGCCGGGCGTCGAACCGATAGCCGGCCCACGGGCCGAGCGGGGCCGAGCAAGCGGTAGGGGCGGTGCCGGAATCGGGCGTGGAGAGGTCGCGTTTGACTGTCATTGGCAAGGTAACTTCCTCTAATTTGTGGCGATCACGCCACTTTTTTCCATGATTCCACGTTCCCGCCGGTTGGGGAAGTTCGCCGCGAGCGACCCGGTCCGGTGTCGTATCTGGTAAAATCTTGGTCTTTTCCTGCATTTGAATTTCGCGCGGCGGCTCGCGGCAACGGGGCACGCCCGCTCTTCCGGCTGGTCACCATGACGAACTCCTCTCCTGCTACGGCTGCGCTGATGGCCTCCGCCATTCGCGTCCTCTCCATGGACGCGGTCCAACAGGCCAACTCCGGACACCCTGGCGCGCCGATGGGCATGGCCGATATCGCGGTCGCTCTCTGGGGCCGCCATCTCAAGCACAACCCCGTCAACCCGCACTGGTTCGATCGCGACCGCTTCGTGCTGTCGAACGGCCACGGCTCGATGCTCATCTACTCGCTGCTGCATCTGACGGGCTATGACCTGCCCATCGAAGAACTCAAGCACTTCCGCCAGCTGCACAGCAAGACGCCGGGCCACCCCGAAGTCGGCATCACCCCGGGCGTCGAGACGACCACGGGCCCGCTGGGCCAGGGGATTACCAACGCGGTCGGCTTCGCGTTGGCCGAAGCGCTGCTCGCCAAGGAATTCAACCGTCCGGGCAACGATATCGTCGATCACTACACGTACGCGTTCCTCGGCGACGGCTGCCTGATGGAAGGCATCTCGCACGAGGCCTGCTCGCTGGCGGGCACGCTGCGTCTGAACAAGCTGATCGCGCTTTACGACGACAACGGCATTTCGATCGACGGCGATGTCGAATACTGGTTCGCAGACGATACGCCCAAGCGCTTCGAAGCGTATGGCTGGAACGTGATTCGCGGCATCGACGGTCATGACGTCGACGCCGTCGATGCGGCCATCGCCCAGGCCAAGACCTCGGATCGTCCGACGCTCATCTGCTGCAAGACGCTGATCGGCAAGGGCGCGCCCAACAAGCAGGGCGGCCACGACGTGCATGGCGCACCGCTGGGTGCCGACGAGATCGCCGCCACGCGCGCTGCGCTGGGCTGGAACCTGCCGCCGTTCGAAGTGCCGGCCGAGGTCTATGCGGCATGGGATGCGAAGGCTGCCGGCCAGCAGGCCGAAGCGGCCTGGAACGAGCGTTTTGCCGCCTACCGCGGCCAGTTCCCGGCCGAAGCGGCCGAGTTCGAGCGACGCATGAAGGGCGAGCTGCCGGGCGACTTCAAGTCGGCCGCCGCCGCGCTGATCGCCAAGACCAACGAGAAGGCCGAGACGGTGGCAACGCGCAAGGCGTCGCAACTCGCGATCGAGGGGCTGGCGGCGGTGCTGCCGGAGTTCCTGGGTGGCTCGGCCGACCTGACCGGCTCGAACCTGACGAACTGGAAGGCCAGCAAGGCCGTACGCGCCAATGCCGACGGCGTGCAGTTCGGCAATCACATCAACTACGGTGTGCGCGAGTTCGGTATGAGCGCCATCATGAACGGCATTGCGCTGCACGGCGGTTACATTCCGTTCGGCGGCACGTTCCTGACGTTCTCCGATTACAGCCGCAATGCGCTGCGCATGGCCGCGCTCATGAAGCTGCGTTCGATCTTCGTGTTCACGCACGACTCGATCGGTCTGGGCGAGGACGGCCCGACCCATCAATCCATCGAGCACGTATCGAGCCTGCGCCTGATTCCGCAGATGGACCTGTGGCGTCCGTGCGATACGACGGAGACGGCCGCCGCGTGGGTGGCGGCGGTGGAGCGTCACGACGGTCCATCGAGCTTGGTGCTGAGCCGCCAGAACCTGCCGTTCGTCTCGCGTGACGATGCGCAGATCGAGAACATTCGCCGCGGCGGCTATGTGCTGCGCGATGTGGCGAATCCGCAGATCGTGCTGATCGCGACCGGTTCGGAAATCGACCTGGCCCTCAAGGGCGCCGAAGCGCTGGCCGCCGAGGGCGTTGCCGCGCGCGTGGTGTCCATGCCTTCGACCAACGTGTTCGATCGTCAGGACAAGGCCTATCGCGATAGCGTGCTGCCGCGCGGTGTGCCGCGAGTGGCCATCGAAGCCGGTGTGACGGCGTTCTGGCACAAGTACGTCGGCCTGGAAGGCGGCGTGGTCGGCATCGACACCTTCGGCGAGTCGGCCCCGGCCGGCGTGCTGTTCAAACACTTCGGCTTCACCGTCGACCACGTGGTCGCGACGGTCAAGTCCGTGCTTGGCTGATTTCGTTAGACCTTACGGAGAAACCCCCATGACCATTCGCGTCGCTATCAACGGCTATGGCCGTATCGGCCGCAACGTACTGCGTGCCCACTACGAAGGTGGCAAGAAGCACGACATCGAAATCGTCGCCATCAACGATCTCGGTAACGCACAGACGAACGCGCACCTGACGCAATACGACACGGCGCACGGCAAGTTCCCGGGCACCGTGTCGGTCGACGGCGATTACATGATCGTCAACGGCGACAAGATTCGCGTGCTGGCCAATCGCAACCCGGCCGAACTGCCGTGGGGCGAGCTGGGCGTGGACGTCGTGCTCGAGTGCACCGGTTTCTTCACCTCGAAGGAAAAGGCGAGCGCCCACCTGAAGGGCGGCGCGAAGAAGGTCATCATCTCGGCCCCGGGCGGCAAGGATGTGGATGCCACGATCGTGTTCGGCGTGAACGAAGGCGTGCTCAAGGCGACCGACACGGTCATCTCGAACGCTTCGTGCACCACGAACTGCCTGGCGCCGCTGGTCAAGCCGCTGCACGAGAAAATCGGCCTGGAAACGGGCCTGATGACCACGGTGCACGCCTACACGAACGACCAGGTGCTGACCGACGTCTATCACGAAGACCTGCGTCGCGCCCGTTCGGCGACGATGAGCATGATCCCGACGAAGACCGGTGCCGCGTCGGCTGTCGGTCTCGTGATGCCGGAACTCAATGGCAAGCTCGACGGGTATGCCATTCGCGTTCCGACGATCAACGTGTCGATCGTCGATCTGTCGTTCGTCGCCAAGCGCGACACGACGGTGGACGAAGTGAACGCGATCCTGAAGGAAGCCGCCGAGGGCCCGCTCAAGGCCATCGCAACGTACAACACGGCGCCGCTGGTGTCGGTCGACTTCAACCACAACCCGGCCTCGTCGAACTTCGACGGCACGCTGACCAAGGTGTCGGGCCGTCTGGTGAAGGTGAGCTCGTGGTACGACAACGAGTGGGGTTTCTCGAACCGCATGCTCGACACGACCGTGGCGCTGATGTCGGCAAAGTAATCGCCGCGCGACGTTCGTCACAAAGAAAAGCCGCTGTCGGGAGACAGCGGCTTTTTTGTTTTTGCATCCGGCGAACGCCTTGAGCCGGTGGCCCCTTCGCGCGTCCGATGCTTACTTGACGCTGGCTTTCAACTTGCGGGCCAACCCCAGGAGCACGCCCAGCAGGGCGCCGATGACGAGGCCGCCGCCGCCGAAATACAGCTTGCGCGGGAACACCGGATTGCCGTTGACGTTGATCGCACTGATCACGCGCGTGTTGTACGACTGGTCAGGGGCGAGCAACTGAGATACGCGAAAGCGGCTGTCGTTGAGCACGGCACGCTCGGAGCGGCTGCTCTGCAGCGCGCTGAGGGCCATGACCGAGTCTGTGTTCTTCGATCGTGCCAACGCGGTGGTCAATTCTTCCTGCGCTTTGGTGTTGGCGTCGATGGCCGCGTCAATGACGCTCAGCTGTTGCTTGGGAAGCAGGCGCGCCCGGTCGAGAATCGCCTGATGCTCGAGGATGACGTCCTCGGACGCCTGCTTGAGCATCTTCTCCGCTTCGGCTTCGGAGGTGCCGCGTGCGGTGACTTCCACATAGACGGTGCCCTGGATGCCCCGGGCTTTCAGCGACTTCCACGCGACGGTTTTGCGCAACGCTTCCTGATCCTGGCGCAAGTCCGGCAGTACTTCGCCGGCCACGCGATCGCGGAATGAACCGAGGGTAATGCGGCCCACCGTTTGCTGGACCGACTCGATGAGCGGGCCGTCCGGGCCCGACACCGGGGAACCGGCCGAGCGTCCGACCTGAAGCGTGACCTTGCCTTCCCATTGCTTCTGGATGGCATAGGTGCTCCCGATGCCGATCACGGCGCCGGTCACGGCAAGTGCCGCAATCACTTTCAGGTTCTCGCGGACAAATCCGAGAATATCCGCCAACGAGATTTCGTCTGCGTCACTCTGTGGCATATCGTTGGGCGATTCTTTGTGGGTCATAAAAAAGGGGAGTGCATCGATACGGTCCCGTACAGGCGCGATTTACTGCTATACGCTTTGAACGGGGGAGTATTGTAGACGATGCGACTCTGCGCTCGGTTCGGCGTGGCGTTGAGGAGCGGGCGAATTCCCAGAATGCTTCCTGGAGGAGAGCATTCCGATGGCGTCGCTTTTAGTTCTTTTGACGATGCGGGCAGGGATCCTTGGTGCAGCTCCCGTACATCGCGAGCGAGTGCTCCTGGAGTGCGAATCCGCGTTCCTTGGCAATGAGTTTCTGGCGGCGTTCGATCTCGGCGTCGAAGAATTCCTCGACGCGCCCGCAATCCAGGCACACCAGATGGTCGTGGTGATGTCCCTCGTTGAGCTCGAAAACGGCCTTGCCGGATTCAAAGTTGCTGCGCGACAATAGTCCTGCTTGCTCGAATTGCGTCAGAACACGGTAGACCGTGGCCAGTCCGATGTCGAGATTTTCGCCGAGCAGATGACGGTAAACGTCTTCAGCGGTCAAATGGCGCACCTCACTGTTCTGGAAGATTTCCAGAATCTTGAGGCGCGGAAGCGTGGCTTTCAGTCCGATATTTTTCAGATCGGCGGGATTCGGCATCGCTCTACGTCCCTAGAGTACAATACAGCCCCAATAATAATGCCTTTTTGCCTTGCCCGGGCGCAAACCGGGGCAAACGGGACGGTTTGTACCGTCAACGGGGGCGATGTGGCGGCGCGCCGGGCGTGCCGGATTCAAGTTCGATTTTTTTGAAAGCGAGTCAGATTTGCGTCGTTATCTCTCCCTTCCGTTTTCCGTGTGCGCTGCGGCGGCGTTGCTGGCCCTGGCCGGCTGCTCGACGTATGACAGCGTGACCGACAAAGTGATCGGCGTGGTCACGCCGTATCGAATCAACATCGTTCAGGGCAACTTCGTCTCGAAAGAAGCCTACGACCAGCTCAAGCCCGGCATGACGCGCGATCAGGTGCGCCAGTTGCTCGGTACCCCGCTGCTCACCGACATCTTCCACGCGAATCGCTGGGATTACGTCTTCTACTTCAAGCGCGGCAATGCCTCGGTGGTGCAGGAGCGCCATCTGAAGGTGTATTTCGAC
>NZ_AYXJ01000038.1:0-10082 GCF_000681415.1 Pandoraea sp. E26 | reverse complement strand
TGGAAACGAGGCAGGGTCAGTATCCGTAAAGACGTTGCTTGAAGGCATGGGAACAGCTTCAATCAGAGACAGAGCGACCAAAGAAACAGTGCAGGCATCCGCCCGAATCTCATCCGCTCGGAAGGAGTTGCGAACTCGCCGGGAGGAGCAAAATGCGCTCATTGACGAGGACCAGCACGCAACCATTGACGGCTACTTTAGAGCGGAGCTCGCCCTTCTCTGTCGCGACTTGAGAGTTCAACCGGGCTTTGATATTGAGACTATTACACCGTTCGGGTACAAGAGCCTCGCTGAGCGCGGAGGAGCTGCCGACAATAGCCGCCTACAACTGTCGTACCACCTTGCGATGCATCGGTTAGTACAACATTTCAAAACGGAGACGCTTGCGCCACTTATCCTGGATACGCCAAACCAACAAGACCAGGGCGTGCTGAATTATGGTTTGGTCTCAGCTGAGCTGAAGAAACGCGCGACCGACGACACGCAAATTATTGTCTGCGTAACTCGCCACAAAGAGACCATCGCATTGGAGTCAGGCTCGACGGTTTTCGACTTGGGACCGGAAAAGCTCTTCGGCAAGAATATGTTTGAAAGTCTCGCGCCGGTCTTCGACCGAGTCTTCGAAACTGGCTCAGACCTTGGCTCCTGACGCATTCGTGTCGCGTGCCTTGCAAACTGGAAGTGGCTATCGTCTAGCGAATTTCGTCTGAGCCTGCGCGTGCTCAATAGGTCAATTGGCCCAAGGCGACCTCAACGACTTCATGCCGAAGTGTGGTGTCAGCGGATTCTCGGGGGGAAGTAGGTCGGGAATTGTCGTTTCTTGACTGCATCCTGCGGGGTGATAGCCATACGCCGGGCTTATGTAGTTTTCCGTCGAAGATTTCTCATCGAGCCGAGACCAAAACGGAAAATTTGCGCTGTGCGAGAAGTTTGATAAACTCCGCAGAGAGCCGTGACGCCGGCTCGCCCGTCCACAAAGGCTAAGTCGGAACCGACAGCGAGTTTCAATGAAAAGGTGAATCCAAGGCCTATCTCATGGGCTACCGCGGATTTCTTGTGTGGGCGCATTGAATTCGGGTAGCCGGCAACGAGATTAGCCATGAAACTCACTATTTCTCCTGCTCAACTCGAGCAACTCCGCCGTAACGCCAAGCGCCTCGCGCGCGACGAATCCATCCCTTTGCATGAAGCTCAGGCTCGAATTGCTGCTGACAGCGGTTTTCGAAACTGGTCGCTACTCGCTCGTGGAGTTGATGCTGCGCAAAGAAAGTCGCAAACTCCTAAAGGCCAACCCGTCAATACTCGTAGTCGACACTATCTACACGGCGACCAAAGCGAAACGGACGGAATGCGTTATTACTGCGCAATGTGCGACCAGATGGTCCCCGCCGAGCACTTCAAGGATGGGAGCCATGACCTCAAAAAGAGCATTGAGCGATACGTCCGTAGCATCCGCAATTTTGAGGCGTGGACTTCGGCTGAGCTACGCAATTGGCGTCGACCCGATGACGCTGCAAATCTGTTGGATGAGGATGTGACGGCTTACCATGCTGCACAAGCGGCCAGGGAAGCTTCACGTAGCCGGTTCCACCGATGGATTCTGACTCAAACACGTCGGGAGGACGCAATTGGGGACTTGGCGCGTGATATTGAGTCGGACAAAGACTTTCCTGTGGCTGAGACGTCGCTGGAAGCGCTTATTGATTATATGGACGCCGCAGGAGCTATTGATGATGCGCTGAAGGCGATGCGAGCCGCCCACGCTACGTTTCGGCGGTTGAGCCGGGCGTCGGCGTCATATGACCTGCCCCCTGCAAACAGGGCCAGCCGGAGTCTAGTAAAGTTCGTTTTCGGAGAAGAAGACGAACATGAAGAAGCGATTTACGGAACAGCAAATCATCGGGTTTCTAAAGGAAGCTGAAGCCGGCATGCCGGTCAAGGAACTGTGCAGGAAGCACGGGTTCAGTGACGCGTCGTTCTACACCTGGCGCGCAAAGTTCGGCGGCATGGAAGTCTCAGAAGCGCGCCGGCTCAAGGACCTCGAGGTTGAGAATTCCCGGCTGAAGAAACTGCTGGCCGAAGCAATGCTCGATATGGAAGCGTTGAAGGTCGTCGTCAAGGGAAAGCCCTGAGCCCGCAAGCCAAACGCGAAGCAGTGTCGGCGATTCGGGAGAAGGTCAACATCTCCGAGCGCCGCGCCTGCCGGCTTGTCGGGCTTTCTCGCAGCGTGCTGCATTACGACGCGAAGCCGGACCACGGGAATGAGGTGCTAGCGGCGCGTCTGGTGGAGTTGGCGCACGAACGTCGTCGATTCGGCTACCGCCGGCTGCACGCCCTAGTGGAACGCGAAACCATGCACGCCAATCACAAGCGCATCTATCGCCTGTACCGTGAGGCAGGGCTGGCTGTGCGGCGCCGTCGCAAGCGCCACGGCGTCATGATTGAGCGCGAGCGACTGGCATTGCCAGGCGCGCCCAACGAGGTGTGGTCAATCGATTTCGTGATGGATGCGCTGTCCAATGGCCGGCGCGTGAAGTGCCTGACCGTCGTCGATGACTTCACGAAAGAGGCTGTCGACATTGTCGTCGACCATGGCATCTCAGGTTTGTATGTCGCTCGGGCATTGGAGCGTGCAGCTCGCTTCCGTGGCTATCCCAAGGCGGTGCGCACAGACCAGGGCCCCGAATTTACGAGCCGCGCGCTTGACCAGTGGGCGTATGCGAACAGCGTCACTCTGAAGTTGATTCAGGCGGGCAAGCCAACGCAGAATGCGTACATCGAATCGTTCAACGGCAAGTTCCGCGACGAATGCCTTAACGAGCACTGGTTCACGACGCTCGCGCACGCTCGGGCTGTCATCGCGGCATGGCGTCAGGACTACAACGAGCAAAGGCCGCACAGCGCACTGAACTACCTTGCTCCGTCAGAGTTTGCGGCGAAACATCGAGCAGCCGCGGATGCTCCTGCCGCTTTCCAGGAGCTGGTTTAACGGGACTTTGCTAGAAGCCCTTTGGCCCTATTGAAGGGGGCAGGTCAGCACAGCACCTGAGGGGCGGTTTGCAGTGTGTGCAGGTTCTGAACCTTGCGCGTCCCGTGAAATCGGCGGCATTCCCTCGCCAATTTACCCATTGTCGTTACACGTCGGCCACCACATTCGTGGGGCCGACGAGCAAAATCATTGTTTAAATGGGGCCGGACAACTTCAATTGTTTCCGGACAACTTCAATTGTTCGCTTTCACGGGTCCTACCAGTTCGTTTCCCGCTCGGGTGTGGCCGTGATCTTGTGGATCGACAGATCGGCGCCGTAGTATTCCTGTTCATTGTCGAGCCGCAGGCCCACAAGGCGCTTGATCGCACCGTAGACGACATATCCGCCGGCGAACGCAATCGCCACGCCCATCACCGTGCCCACGACCTGCGCGACGAAGCTCACACCGCCCAGTCCGCCCAGCCAGGTCTGACCGAACAGTCCGGCGGCGATTCCGCCCCAGACACCGCACACACCATGCAGCGGCCACACCCCCAGCACGTCGTCGATGTGAAGACGGTTCTGCGTCACGGTGAAAAGCTTCACGAACAACACCCCGGCAATGGCGCCGACGACGAGCGCCCCCAACGGATGCATGACGTCCGACCCGGCGCACACGGCGACGAGGCCGGCGAGCGGGCCGTTGTGAATGAAGCCGGGATCGTCCTTGCCGACCCACATCGCCGCGAGCGTGCCGCCGACCATCGCCATGAGCGAGTTCACCGCGACCAGACCGGAAATGCCGCCCACGCGCTGCGCGCTCATCACGTTGAATCCGAACCAGCCGACAATCAGAATCCACGCCCCGAGGGCGAGGAACGGAATCGACGACGGCGGGTGCGCCGCGACCTGCCCCTGTCCGTTGTAGCGCCCATGCCGAGCGCCGAGATGCACGACGGCGGCCAGTCCGATCCAACCCCCGACCGCGTGCACGACGACCGAACCGGCGAAATCGTGGAATGGCGCGCCGAACGCGTGCGTGAGCCAGTCCTGCACGCCAAGGTGCCCATTCCAGGCGATGCCCTCGAAGAAAGGATAGATCACGCCCACGAGGAAGAACGTCGCCACCGACTGCGGGTGGAACTTCGCGCGTTCGGCAATGCCGCCAGAGACGATGGCGGGAATCGCCGCGGCGAAGGTGAGCAGGAAGAAGAAGCGAACGAGCTCGTAGCCGTTGTGTTGCGCAAGGGTTGCCGCGCCCGACCAGAAGTCGATGCCATAGGCGAGCGGATATCCGATGAAGAAGTACGCGAGCCCCGAGACAGCAAAGTCCGTGAGGATCTTCACGAGGGCGTTGACCTGGTTTTTCTTGCGAACGGTGCCGAGCTCGAGGAACGCAAAGCCGGCGTGCATGGCAAGCACCAGGATTGCGCCGAGCAGAAGGAACAGCACGTCGCCGGGTGTATTGGTATTGGGCATGAATGTGCTCTTTTGGTGCAGACGGAAAGAAGAAAGGAGATACGCAAGAGCGATGCCAGATTTTTCAACGCGTTGATTTATATAGGTGTTTTATTGTGTGATATGACGGGGAGCATGCGAGAGTGCACGGCGATGGTGCCGCTAAGCGCGCTCATGTTCGATCGACGTGCATCGCCGGGCCGGCAGCAGGGGGGCGGCGGTATTGGCAGACGTTTCCGCCGTTTCCGACATATCCGACGTATCCGGCGGGCCGACGCGTCGCCGACGAAATGACGCTGCAGAGACAGTGCAATGTGGATGACGGGGGAGCGGTGATCGCGCGCGGTGCGTGAGCGCAAGGCGCGGTATAGAATCGGGCGTTCTCGTTTCGCGCATCAACCGTCATCACGCACAAACCACTGAGGAAATCCCATGATCTTTGAAATTGCCCAGATCGAAGTGAAACCCGGCACGGAAGCCGCATTCGAGCAGGGCGTGACGAAGGCCGCGCCGCTGTTCAAGGGGGCGAAAGGCTGCCACGGCATGCGTCTGCTCAAGTCCATCGAGGCGCCGACGCATTACAGCCTTGTCGTGACGTGGGAAACGCTGGAGAACCACACGGTCGATTTCCGCAACTCGGAAGCCTTCACGCAGTGGCGCGCGCTGGTGAGCGACTGCTTCGCTGCGCCGCCCAACGTGCATCACGTCACCGAGGCGCTGATCGGCTTCTGATCCGCACGACTCGCAAGGACGGGCAAGCGCGGCAGCGGAGAGGATTCTCCGCTGCCGCTTTTTCATGCCCTGGGGATCCGTGCAGGACCTAGGGTAAACGTGATGAAATTCAGGAAAAGTTTTCATATAACATGCAAACCAGAAAAATACGGGACGACGCGAGAGGATGACAACCAAGCCCAAAACCCTGACCGAGCAGGTGGCTCAGCAGTTGCAGGACGCGATCCGACAGGGCGTGTACCCCATCGGCAGCCGGCTGCCCACCGGCAAGCAACTGTCCGAGACTTATGGCGTAAGCCAGGCGGTGATTCGAGAGGTCACTGAGCGTCTGCGTGCACAGGGCCTGATCGACAGCCGTCAGGGCGCCGGAGTGACGGTCAAGTCGCGCACGCCCTCGAGCGGCTTTCAGGTGCCGGTTGGACAAAGCGCCGCGGACCTTGCCAGCGTCTACGAGTTGCGTCTGGATCTCGAGAGCACCGCTGCGGCGCTCGCCGCCGTGCGTCACACCGATGAAGACATCCGGCTTCTGGCGGACATTCTGGAAAAGCTCGAAACGAACCTCTATCACGCGGACAACGGCGTGGAGTACGACACCGCGTTTCACGCGGCCATCGCCCGTGCCACGCACAACCGGTACTACGCTGACCTGCTTCAGTATCTGAATCTGCAAATCCGGCAAGTCGTGCAGACAGCGCGCGAGAACACGCTGCGTCACGAGGGACTGGCCGCGCAGGTGCACCAGGAGCACGTGGCGGTCTTCAACGCCATCAAGGCGCGTGATCCGCTGCTGGCGCGGGCGGCGTCACTTTCGCATCTGTTGCGTGCTTCGGCGCGTCTGGGGCTCACGTTGCCCGGACGCGATGTCATCACCGGCGCGATTGCGCCCACGCGGGCCTGAACCTGGAGCGCAACCGTACTCCGTGGCGCAAGCCTCATACCGTAACCCTGACGCGTGAACCCATGACTCTTTCCGCTTTTGCCCAACGTCTCATCGATGCGGTCGGTGTCGACAGCGTCTTCACCTCGCCTGACGACATCGCACCCTGGCTCGCCGACTGGCGCGGCCTGTATCGCGGCAACGCCCAGGCGGTGGTACGCCCGCGCACGGTGGACGACGTATCGAAGGTGCTGGCGCTGTGTCAGAGCACGGCCACGCCCGTGGTGCCGCGCGGCGGCAATACCGGCCTGTGTGGCGGTGCGACGCCCGACGCGTCCGCGCGCAACGTGGTGCTCAGTCTGGATCGCTTGAATGCCGTGCGTAGTCTCGACACCATCGCCAACACGCTTGTGGCCGAAGCCGGCTGCATTCTGGAAGATCTGCAGCGCACCGCGCGCGACGCGAACCGACTGCTCCCGCTCAGTCTGGCGGCCGAAGGCTCGTGCCAGCTCGGCGGCAATCTGGCGACCAACGCGGGCGGTGTCAACGTCGTGCGTTACGGCATGACGCGCGAACTGGTGCTCGGCGTCGAGGCGGTGTTGCCGAACGGCGAGATCTTTCACGGCTTGCGCACGCTGCGCAAGGACAATACCGGTTATGACCTCAAGCAGTTGCTGATCGGCTCGGAAGGCACGCTCGGGGTCATCACTGCTGCTGCGCTGCGGCTATATGCGCCGACGCCTGTACGTCAGGTGGTGATTGCCGCCGTGGCGTCGCCGGCCCAGGCGCTGTCGCTGTACGAGCTGCTGTTCGCCGCGTGCGGGCCGCGCATGCAGGCGTTCGAATTCTTCACCGGCGAGTGCGTCGATCTCGTGATGGCGCACGTGCCCGGCGTTCGCGCGCCCTTTGGCGAACGACACCCCGGCTACGTGCTGGTCGAGTTGGCCGACACGGACGATGAGCCGGCGCTCGCGGCATTGCTCGAGCGCGTGATCGAGTCGGCCATCGAGCGCGATCTTTGTGCCGACGCCGTGGTGTCGTCCACGCTTGGCCAGGTCGAGGAAATGTGGAAGTTGCGCGAGGAGATTTCCGAGGCGCAGCGCGCCGACGGCCCGCACCTGAAACACGACGTCTCGCTGCCGATCGAAGCCATTCCGGCGTTCATGGAGAGTGCGTTGACACGGGTGCGCCGCGTCTGCCCGCAGGTGCGTCCGTTTATTTTCGGCCACTTCGGCGACGGCAATCTGCATTACAACCTTTCGCGCCCGGCGGGCGAGGCGCCCGACTTCATGGCCCGGCACGGCGAGGCGATCACCGCCGAAGTGCTCGATGAGGTTGCCCGTTACGGCGGCAGCATCAGTGCCGAGCATGGCATCGGGCAACTCAAGCGCGACTATTTCGCCAGGTACAAGTCGCCGCTGGAGCTGCGCCTCATGCGCGAGATCAAGGCGGTTTTCGATCCGGCCGGCATCATGAATCCGGGCAAGCTGCTGTAAAGATTCGTTCACTTCCGGGGGCTGTCATCGACGCGGCGCCCGGTTCGTTCCATCCCCCGCGTGAGCCCGACATTGCGATTGTCGCCCTCGCGCCTCCTGAGGAGTCGACATGACTGCCAGTTCCGCCCATCCCGCCGCCGGGGCACCCCTGTGCCTCGGCCCGCTGCCCGAGATCGATCCGCCCACGTTCGAGGTGCCGTTCGGCGCGGTCGACACGCACGCGCACGTGGTGGCGGCGAGCGACGCGTATCCGATGGTGCCCGAGCGCAGCTACACGCCGCCGCCGGCCCCGGAAGACAAGTACCTCGCCATGCTCGATGCGACGGGCATGACGTACGGCGTGCTGGTGCAGATCAGCGTCTACGGTACCGACAACCGCTACATGCTCGAGACGCTGCGTCGCCATCCGGATCGCCTGCGCGGCATTGCCGTCGTCGCGCCGGAAGTGACCGACGCGGAACTCGAAGCGATGCACGCGGCCGGCGTTCGCGGGCTGCGTATCAATGTGCTCTTCGGCGGCGGCATCGGCTTCACGGCGATGGAAACGCTCGCGCATCGCATCAAGGATCTCGGCTGGCACATGCAGTTCCTGATGGACGTCAATGCCTTGCCTGAGCTCATGCCGCGCATGACCCGGCTGCCGGTGCCGGGCATCGTGGACCACATGGGGCATACCCCGGTGGCGCAAGGCCTCGACGCGCCGGGTTTTTCGGCGCTGCGCTCGCTCGTGCGCGACCACGGCTACTGGGTGAAGCTCTCGGGGGCATACCGCATCAGCGAGCGTTTTCCGACGTTCGACGATGTGACGCCGTTCGCGCAGGCCCTGATCGACGACGCCCCGGATCGCATGGTGTGGGGCAGCGACTGGCCGCACGTGTCGCTCACGCGCATGCCGAATACGGGCGCGCTGCGCAACCTCCTGCCGCAGTGGGCGCCCGACCCCGAGGTGCGGCGTCGCATTCTGGTGGATAACCCGGCGCGTCTGTATGGGTTTGCGGCGACGGTGTAAGGCAAGCATTCGGCGCGCACCACGCGCCGGCATTTTTATCACGACCGGGCGCACATTGCGCTCATGCGGGAACACAGGGAAACAAGGGGAGACAAGATGAACTGGTATCGCCAGATGAACAAGACCGAGCGGCGCACGTTTATCGCCGCGTTCGGCGGCTGGGCGCTCGATGCGCTCGACTTCATGGTATTCACTTTCGTGATCACCACACTGATCACGATTTTCAACATCGATAAGGCGCAGGCGGGCATGCTTGCCACCGTGACGCTGTTGTTCTCGGCCATCGGCGGCTGGCTGGCCGGCGTGCTGGCAGATCGCTTCGGCCGTGTGCGGATCCTGCAGGCGACGATTCTGTGGTTCTCCATCTGTACGATCCTGATCGGGTTCGCGCAGAGCTTCGAGCAGATTTTCGTGCTGCGCGCCCTGCAAGGCCTGGGCTTCGGCGGCGAGTGGGCCGTGGGTTCGGTGCTCATGGGCGAGATCGTGCGTACCGAGTACCGTGGGCGAGCCGTGGGCACGGTGCAAAGCGGCTGGGCGATCGGCTGGGCCGTGGCGGCGCTGTGTTACACGGTGTCGTTCTCGGTGCTGCCGGAGACCTATGCCTGGCGCGCGCTGTTCTGGATTGGTGTCATCCCCGCGCTGTTCGTGCTCTTCATTCGCAAGCACGTGCCCGAGCCGGAACTGTTCGAGCGCACGCGCAAGCGTGAAGAGGCCTCGGCCACACGCACGTCGGCACTGGCGATCTTCTCGCCCGCGCTGATCAAGACGACGGCGCTCTCGGCCCTGCTGTGCACGGGGGTGCAGGGCGGCTACTACGCGGTGACCACGTGGTTGCCGACCTTCCTGAAGACGGAGCGTCACCTGTCGGTGATCGGCACCGGCGGTTACCTGCTCGTGATCATTCTCGGGTCGTTCATCGGCTATCTGACGGGGGCTTACCTGACCGACCGGCTGGGGCGTCGCGCGAACCTGCTGATCTTCGCCGTGCTCTCGGGCGTGAGTATTTACGCCTACACGCAGTTCCAGCTGAGCAACGATCAGATGCTGATCCTTGGCTTCCCGCTGGGGTTCGCGGCATCGGGCATCTTCAGCGGCATGGGGGCTTATCTGACGGAGTTGTTCCCGTCGGCGGTGCGCGCCAACGGACAAGGCTTCGCGTACAACTTCGGGCGTGGCATCGGGGCGTTGTTTCCGAGTCTGGTGGGCTATCTCGCCAAGACCAGCGGTCTTGGTACGGCTATCGGCATGTTTGCGGGTGGGGCATACCTCGTCGTGCTGATTACCGCGTTCCTGTTACCCGAGACGAAAGGTCGGGAAATCGAGTAAGTTCATGGATCCGCGGGTGGCGGGCGCGGCGAAGACCGTCTGCCACCCCGTTTTTCTGATTCAAGGGAGTTCCGCATGAAGGTGCTGGTACCGGTCAAACGGGTAGTGGATTACAACGTAAAGGTTCGCGTGAAGAGCGACGGCAGTGGCGTCGACATTGCGAACGTGAAGATGTCGATGAATCCGTTCGACGAAATCGCGGTGGAAGAGGCGGT
>NZ_AYXJ01000037.1:0-83505 GCF_000681415.1 Pandoraea sp. E26 | reverse complement strand
ATCTGCCCCGTCGGCGTGGCGGGCATCAGCGGCAAGGCGCCCGCCACGATCGCGATCGCCGTCGCGGCACAGCTGTTGCGTGTTCGCGAGCAGCAGATGCGGCTGGGGGCAGGCGCGCCCTCCCCCGTCGCCGGTGCGCCCACGTGACGCGCCGCGCCCAGGCAAGCCGACGTCAACGGTAAAATCCCCGCCATCCCCCACTACACGATCGATCCATGCCGCTCACGCCAGAACTCGCCAAAACCCTTTGCGCCATGCCCAAAGCGGAGTTGCATCTGCATATCGAGGGCACGCTGGAGCCCGAGCTGATCTTCCGGCTCGCCGAACGCAATCGGGTGAAACTCCCTTATCCGAGCGTGCAGGCGCTGCGCGACGCCTATGCGTTCACGGATCTGCAATCGTTTCTCGACATTTACTACGCGGGCGCGAGCGTGCTGCTCACGGAAGATGATTTCCACGATATGACGCGCGCGTATCTCGAACGCGCCGTGGCCGACAACATCCGCCACACGGAAATCTTCTTCGATCCGCAAACGCATACGTCGCGCGGTGTTTCGATGGCCACCGTCATCAACGGCATCGAGCGGGCGCTGGCCGAGGCGCAGCGCTCGCACGGCATCACCAGCCGCATGATTCTCTGCTTCCTGCGCCACCTGTCCGAGGAAGACGCCCTGCAAACCCTCGAGACGGCACTGCCCTACTTCGACAGTCACGCACACCGGCTCGTCGGCGTGGGGCTCGATTCGTCGGAGCAGGGTCACCCGCCCAGCAAATTCACGCGCGTGTTCGAGCGCTGCCGTGCCCTGGGACTGCGCATCGTGGCGCACGCGGGCGAGGAAGGTCCGCCCGCCTACATTCACGAGGCGCTCGACACATTGCACGTGGAGCGGGTCGATCACGGGGTGCGCGCCATCGAAGACGACGCCCTGCTCGAGCGGCTCGCCCGGGAGAAGATCGCGCTCACGGTGTGCCCGCTGTCGAACGTCCGCCTGAAGGTGTTCGATCACATGGGCCAGCACACGCTGCATCAATTGCTCAAGCGCGGACTGGCCGTGACGATCAATTCCGACGATCCGGCCTACTTCGGCGGCTATCTGAATGAAAACTTCCTCGCCACGTTCGATGCGCTCGATATGACCCTCGACGACGCTTACACCATGGCAAGGAACAGCTTCGAGGCGTCGTTCATCGACGACGACGAGAAGCGCCGCCTCATCGCGGAGCTCGACCGGTTCCGCGCGGCGCATCCCGCCTGAGCACAGCGGCGCCCGCGCCGCCGCCGCCCCCTTCGACGCCCGACCCCGTTCGGGCGTTTTCCTTTTTGCCGCCTTGTGCGACGTCGGGGCGCCCCTTGTCGCGTGATCGCCGCCGCCTCGCAGGCGCCCCGGCCCACCTCGCGAGCAACGCGGCCCACATTCCCCCCGGATGATGTCGAACATTCCCGATGGGGAATATTTTCCCCGGGACCCGATGCTATTTTTCGAGCGTGCCCATATAGGTTTCACGCGGTGCCCCCACACCGCGCAGGCCGACCGCACACGACACCCTAGAACATCGGAGACAACACCCCATGGACTCATCGCTCAGCCCCCCGGCGGGTAGCGCCACGCCTGACGTGGCCCACGACAGCACGCGCGTGGAGGGCGCGCGCCCTGTCTCGTCGCTCGACCGCTACTTTGGCATCACCGCCCTAGGTTCGACATTGCGCACCGAAGTGATCGCCGGCATCACGACCTTCCTCGCGGCGATGTACATCATCGTCGTGAACCCGGCCATCCTCTCGAAGACTGGCATGGCCTTCCCGGCCGCGCTGACGGCCACCGTACTGATCAGCTTTTTCGGCAGTTGCGCCATGGGCCTGTACGCGCGCAACCCGGTGTTGGTCGCCCCGGGCATGGGCCTGAATGCCCTGTTCGCCTTCACGATGGTGCACGGTGTCGGCATGCCGTGGCAGACGGCGCTCGGGTGCGTGTTCTGGTCGGGCATTCTGTTCGCGCTGCTCGCCGCGCTCAACGTGCGACGCTTCGTCGTCGAGGCGATCCCGGCGAACCTGCGCTACGCCATTTCGTGCGGTATCGGCCTGTTCATCACGGTGATCGGTCTGGTCAACGCCAAACTGGTGGTGAGCGATCCGGTCACGGTAGTGCGCCTGGCGCATCTGTCGCCGCCGACGGTCACCTTCCTCATCGGCCTGGCGCTCACGACCGTGCTCGTCGCGCGCCGCGTGAACGGCGCGCTGATGATCGGCATCGTCGTCACCACGCTCATGGCCATTCCGATCGGCCGTTACTGGGGCGACGGCAGCGCCTATTTTCCGAAGGAGATCGCCACGGCCACGCTGGTGAACTTCCAGGGCTTCTTCGCCGCGCCGGACTTCTCGGGCATTGGCCAGCTGGATCTGCTCGGCGCACTGAAGGTCGCGTACCTGCCGTTCATCTTCGTGATGCTCTTCACGGCGTTCTTTGATACCCTCTCGACCTTCATGAGCATTGCCGAAGCCGGCAACATGAAGGATCGCGACGGCAACCCGCGCAATATGCGGCAAGCCATGATCGTCGACTCGTTCTCGGTGCTCATTTCCGGCCCGCTCGGCACAAGCCCGGCCAACGCGTACATCGAGTCGGCCGCCGGCATCGCCCAGGGCGGACGCACCGGCCTGACCGCGGTCGTATGCGCGCTGCTCTTCCTGCCGTTCCTGTTCCTGTCGCCGATGCTCTCGCTGGTGCCCGCCATCGCGACGGCGCCGGCGCTGATCCTGGTCGGCGTGTTTATGATGGAGTCTGTGGCGCGCATCGAATGGCACCGCATGGACGAAGCGATCCCGAGCTTCATTGCGCTGGTGATGATTCCGATTTCGTACTCGATCACCGACGGCATCGCCTACAGCTTCCTCGCGTTCGTCGTACTCAAGCTGTTCACGGGACGCGCGAAGGAGATCAAGCCGGCCATGTGGATCGTCGCAGCCCTGGCAGTGCTGCTGCTCACACAAATGTAACGACTGAAGGACCCCGCACATGTCCACCACGAACCAAGGCCTGCGCGCCGTACGCGCGCAGCTGGTCTACTTCACCCACGATCCGGCGCGTGCCTATCTCGACGGCACGCCCGGCACGGTGCACCACACCGACGGCATCGTCGCCTTCGAGAACGGACGCATCACGGCCGTGGGCGACTACGCCAGGGTGGCGCCCACGCTGCCGGCCGGCACGCCCGTCGAAGATCTGCGCGACAAGGTCGTCACGCCCGGCTTCATCGACACGCACATCCACTATCCGCAAACGGACATGATTGCGTCGCCCGCGCCGGGGCTGCTGCCATGGCTGGAGAAGTACACGTTCCCGACCGAGCGGCGCTTCGAGAACCCGGACTACGCGGCCGACGTCGCCCAGTTCTTCCTCGACGAACTGCTGCGCGGGGGCACCACGAGTGCGCTCGTGTACTGCACGGTGCATCCCGGCTCCGCCGACGCCTTCTTCCGCGCCAGCGAGGCGCGCGACCTGCGCATGATCGCCGGGAAGGTGATGATGGATCGCAACTGCCCGGAATTTCTGCGCGACACCGCCGAGAGCGGCGCGCGCGACAGCGAGGCGCTGATCCAGCGCTGGCACAACAAGGGCCGTCAGCTCTACGCGCTCACGCCGCGTTTCGCGCCGACGTCGACCGAGGCGCAGCTCGGCGTGTGCGGCGAACTCGCCCAGCGCTATGCGGACGTGTTCATCCAGAGCCACGTGGCGGAGAACACCGACGAAGTCGAGTGGGTGCGCTCGCTCTTTCCGGGGCATCGCAGCTACCTCGACGTGTACGACCATTACAAGCTACTGCGCAGGCGCGCCGTGTACGGCCATTGCATCTGGCTCGACGAACATGATCGCCGTCGCATGTTCGAGACCGGCGCCGTCGCGGCGCATTGCCCGACGTCGAACCAGTTCCTCGGCAGCGGCCTGTTCGACTTTGCCGCCGCCGAAGCCTCGCGCATGCCGGTCACGCTCGCGACCGACGTGGGCGGCGGTTCGACCTTCTCGATGTTGCAAACGATGAACGAGGCGCACAAGGTCGCCCGACTCTCGGGCTACCACCTGTCGGCCGAACGCATGTTCTATCTGGCGACCGAAGGGGCCGCACACGCGCTGGATCTGCACGGCACGATCGGCACGCTCGCGACCGGGGCGGAGGCCGATTTCGTGGTGCTCGATCCCAAGGCGACGCCGTTGCTCGCGCGCCGGACCGCACTGGCCGAATCGCTGGAAGAGCTGCTGTTCGCCTTCGCCATGCTCGGCGACGACCGGGCGATCGCCGCGACCTATGCGGCCGGCAAACCGGTGCATCGCCGCGCGGCGCACTGAGTCGCGGCCTCCCGCGCGCCGCGTCCCTTCCGGGCGCAGCCGTGCGGGCGCCGCTCACGTCGTGCCGGTTCCCGTCGTTCACGTAACGCTTACGCGAGGCAGCGTGCGTCGTCGCCTTGGTGCGATGCACGCTGCCTCGCGGTCACCGACCGCGCGCAAGGGGCATGCGGTCGGGGATCTCCTTGGGCAGCCGATGGCTGCCCTTTTTTACGGCAGTGCGTCGAAACTCACCGGCAGCGTCGCACACGCCACCCGCGCCATTTCGCTTGCCCCGGCGCCGAGGCGCGATGCTATAATCCGCTTCGATTCATTGGGGAGTAGCCGCCCTGTCGTGGACACTCGTGTTCGACAGGGGCGTACGTCAACAGACTTGGCCGGTTCCGGCTATGGCGTGCGCAGCCCTCGGGCCTGGCGAGACCGATGACGATGCTTCCGCCAACCGGGCCGGGATGCATTGTCATTGGCTCGCGTATACACGGCCCGGCGGAGAAAATACAAGGTGTCCCCATTCCTCGTCTCGACCGGTGTGGTCGCGCTCGCCGAAATCGGCGATAAAACCCAACTGTTGTCCCTCGTGCTCGCCGCGCGCTTCAAGAAGCCCGTGCCGATCATCCTCGGCATTCTCGTCGCCACCCTCGTCAATCACGGTTTTGCCGGCGCCATCGGCGAATGGCTCTCGAGCGCGGTCAGCCCTGCCGTCATGAAGTGGGCGATCGTCGCGTCGTTCATCGGCATGGCAATCTGGATCCTCGTGCCCGACAAACTCGACGACGAAGAGGCGGACACGCGCCGCAAGTTCGGCGTCTTCGTCACCACCGTCATCACCTTCTTCATCGCGGAGATGGGCGACAAGACGCAGATCGCGACGGTCATGCTCGCGGCGCGCTATCACGACTTCTTCGGCGTGGTCGCGGGCACCACACTCGGCATGATGCTCGCCAACGTGCCGGCCGTCCTCGTGGGTCACAAGTTTGCCGGCCGCCTGCCCACGCGGGCAGTCCATGTCGTGGCCGCCGTGATCTTCGCGGTGCTCGGCATCGTCACGCTGCTCCAGTAAACGCAAAAACGCCGACGGTGCGACGCGTTGCCATCACGCGTCGCACCGTCGGCGTCGACCGTCACCGCGGTCCGTGTCGCCGCAGGCGCGTCAGCCGCCATCCGGCTTCGGCGTTGCGTGCGACTACTGCCCGACTTTCTGCTGCACGTTGACCGTACGCCCGCTCGGGAACGGCAACTGCTTGAGCGCCGCATCGATCAGGAACGGCATGGCCGCGGCGAGCGACGTCCCGGCATCGCTGGTACTGGCCTGCACGCGATACACCTCCTTGCCGCTCGCGCGGTCCGTGAAGCGCAGTTGCAGGCCGGCCAGCCCGTAGGCATAGTCGCGCTGGACGTAGGTCGGAGGCGGGCCGAACGGCGCGCCGTACCAGCCCCACGGGCGTCCCCACGGCCCCCACGGGCCGGGCGAGAACATTGGATCGTAGGCGGGCTCCGTCACGCGCATCACCTGTTGGGTGATGCCATAGCTCATGCCGATCAGGTAATGCGCGCTCGTCGGGCTCTGCTCGCTGAAGCCGTCGCCCGCGAGACGGTTGCGCAGCCATTGCTCATAGGTGGCGTGCTCCTGGTTGTTCTGCTGCTCGGCGGTGCGCGTGAGCGCATAGGTGCGAGGCCCGTCAAAGCCCGGCGCGCTGCCGAACGCGGTCACCTGGCTCGTGACCGTGCTGGCGCAACCCGCCAGCAATACGCTGGCGACGGCAAACGTCGCCATTGCCCATCGTTTCCACATGATTCGCTGCTCCACAGAAAGGCCGGGCACACCCATGCGCGCCGCTCGCGCCGATTTAAGCATAGGACGGCGCCCTGCGCACGTCCTGAGCTTTCGATACCCGGGACGCACCAAAATTCAGCAAATTTCGACGCCGGACGCGAATGGCCCGCCACTCCGTTACAATTTATGAATCCTTGGCCGTCCGTGAAATACCGTCCATGCTCAGAACCGACCTTGCAGGTGTCATCCAACGCTCCGACTATACGCCCCCGGCGTATTTGATCGACACCGTCCAACTCGACTTCGATCTTGCGCCCGATGTCACCACGGTGACCAGCCGAATGCGGCTGCACCGCAACCCGGCCGGCGCCGGTGGCGACCTGGAACTGGTGGGCCAGGGACTGCAACTGGTGAGCCTCGAACTCGACGGCAAGCCGTGGGCCGGCTATCGGACGGGCGAGGAAACGCTCACGATCGAAGGCCCCCCCGAGACGTTCGAGCTCACGCTCGTGACACGTTGCCGGCCGCAGGAGAACACGTCGCTCATGGGGCTGTACGTCTCCGGCGGCAATTTCTTCACGCAATGCGAAGCCGAGGGCTTTCGCAAGATCACGTACTTCCTGGACCGCCCCGACGTGATGGCCACCTACACCGTGACGCTACGCGCCGATCGGGAGGCGTATCCCGTCCTGCTGGCCAACGGCAACCTGATCGACCAGGGCGACCTGCCCGACGGCCGTCACTTCGCCATCTGGGACGACCCGTTCAAGAAGCCCAGCTACCTGTTCGCGCTGGTGGCCGGACGCCTGGTCTGCCGCGAGGAGCGCATCGTCGCGGGCGACGGGCGCGAGAAGCTGCTTCAGGTCTGGGTGCAGCCGCAGGATCTGGACAAGACCGAGCACGCCATGCACTCCCTCGTGAACTCGATTCGCTGGGACGAGGAGCGCTTCGGCCGCGTGCTCGATCTGGACCGCTTCATGATCGTTGCCGTGAGCGACTTCAACATGGGCGCGATGGAGAACAAGGGGCTGAACATTTTCAACACGAAGTACGTGCTGGCCGACGCCGCCACCGCGACCGACGACGACTTCGGCAACATCGAAGCCGTGGTGGGCCACGAGTACTTCCACAACTGGACCGGCAACCGCGTGACCTGCCGCGACTGGTTCCAGCTGAGCCTGAAGGAAGGCCTGACGGTGTTCCGCGATCAGGAGTTCTCCGCCGACATGATGGGCTCCGAGTCGGGCCGCGCGGTCAAGCGCATCGACGACGTCCGCGTGCTGCGCCAGGCGCAATTCCCCGAGGACGCCGGTCCGATGGCGCACCCGGTGCGCCCCGAGAGCTACGTCGAGATCAACAATTTCTACACCGTCACCGTCTACGAGAAAGGCGCCGAGGTCGTGCGCATGTACCAGACGCTGCTCGGTCGCGACGGCTTTCGCCGCGGCATGGACCTGTACTTCGAGCGCCACGACGGCCAGGCCGTGACCTGCGACGACTTCCGCGCCGCGATGGCCGACGCGAACCAACGTGACCTCACGCAGTTCGGCCGCTGGTACAGCCAGGCCGGCACGCCGCGCGTCACCGTCGACGCCGTCTACGACGAGGCCGCGCGCACCTACACGCTGACGCTCACGCAGCGCTGTCCGAAGGTTGGCGTGGAGTTGCAGGACAGCCAACTGATCAAACAGCCGTTCCATATCCCGTTCGCTGTCGGTCTGCTCGATCGCGACGGGCGCGACATGCCGCTGCATCTGGCGGACGACGCGGGCGACACACCGGCTGCCACCACGCGCGTGCTCGACTTCACGCAGGAGCGCCAGAGCTTCACGTTCGTCGACGTGCCGCATGCACCGATGCCCTCGCTGCTGCGTGGCTTTTCCGCGCCGGTGATCGTCGAGCACGAGTACACCATCGACGAACTCGCGTTCCTGATGGCGCACGACAGCGACCCGTTCAACCGCTGGGAAGCTGGCCAACGACTGGCCACGCGTCAGTTGCTGGCGCTGGTCGAGTCGATCCAGATGGGGCAGTTGCCGAGCGTGGACAGCTACGTGCTCGAAGCCTTCCGCCAGGTGCTGCGCGACGAAACGCTCGACCCCGCCTTCCGCGCACAGGCGCTCACGCTGCCGGCCGAGTCGTATCTGGGCGAGCAGATGGCCGAGATCGACCCGGCGGCCATTCACGCGGCGCGCCAATATCTGCGCCAACGCCTCGCGGCGTCGCTGCACACCGAGTGGCTCGCGGCGTATCACAACCATCGCGTGCCCGGTCCGTACCGCCCCGACGCCGCGTCGGCCGGCGAGCGCGCACTGAAGAACCTCGCGCTGTCGTATCTGATGGAGCTCTCGGACGCGGGCGTGGCGCAAACCGCGCGCACCCAATACGACGAAGCCGACAACATGACGGACCGCTTCGCCGCACTCACCGCGCTCGTGCAGCGCGGCGGCGCCGCCCGCGACGGCGATGCCGCGCACGGCCCGAATCACGCCGCCGAAGCGCTCGTCGACTTCTATCAGCGCTTCGAGCACGAGCCGCTCGCCATCGACAAGTGGTTCGCACTGCAGGCAATGCAGCGCGGCGACGGCAGCCACTGCGTGATCGATGCGGTGCGTGCGCTCATGCGTCACCCGGCGTTCACGCTGAAGAATCCCAACCGCGCGCGCTCGCTGATCTTCAGCTTCTGCAGCGGCAACCCGGCGCAGTTCCACGCCGCAGACGGCTCGGGCTATCAGTTCTGGGCGGAACAGGTACTGGCGCTCGACGCACTGAACCCGCAAGTCGCCGCGCGCCTGGCCCGCGTGCTCGATCGCTGGCGCAAGTACACGCCGGCCCTGCGCGAGCGCATGCGCGAGGCACTGCAGCGTGTCGGGGATCACAAGGCACTGTCGAAGGACGTGCGCGAGATCGTCGAGAAGGCCCTCGCCTGATCCGACGATCCACCGGTCATGCGGCCCGACGCCTGCACGCGTCACGGCCGCATGACTTCGAAATACCCTCCCTTGATGCAGAGGTCGTACGGCCACCGTGGCCCGGTCCCGACCAGCGGATACAGCGCCGGAACCTGAATGATCGCTTCGCCGAATGCCCCGGCCATGAGGTAATTGGCAGGATCGTTGCCCAGTGTCACCGTGCCGCTCGTCGCGCCCGCGACCACATAGACATCCCGCCCGGGATAGGCCGGTGGATCGCGAAACATCAGGCGATAGATCAGCATGACGTCAGCGCCGGGCGGCGCCCCCACCGCATGGGTGCCGTTGAGCAGACTTGAGCGGAAAGTGAGCGTGAGCACTTCGTCGAATGCCGCATGCGACGCGACGGGTGAGCGCACTTCCCCGCGCACGCACCACCAGAAGGGCGAGCCGTCTACCGTATCGATTCGCACATCGACAGGCCGAAACGGCTTCCTGTCGCCATCCTCGTAAAAGCAGGCCCGCATGCAACCGTCAGCGTGCACCGACTCGCGCTCGGAGACCCCCTGTGCATCGATCATGACGCGCGGATAGCAACGGTCCACGGATAACGGCGCGACGAGCTGACCGCGCGTGAGAATGAACTCATCCATGCGCTACCTCCCGACTTCTGCCTCGAACCGAAAGCCGTTGCCGCGCGCGTCATTGATTTTGCCGGCGATACCCCTCATCACGCCGTCGTCGTCACTTATTTCGTACGCGCGCTATTTGCTGCGCAGTTTAGGCAACGCCCCTCGGTTACGCACCTGTCAACCCTGACAGGTGACAGCGCATCGCGTCGACGCGCGGCCGAAACGATGCCGCCGGTGCCTGGCGGAATCGGTCGCGCGCAGGAGGAGACCGATATCAGCAGATATCGGCCGAAAGGTCCTCTCAGGCAGCCTGGACCTGAGTGCAAAGCCGGGTTTGCACCTCGGCCTGGATTCGCGCCGATGCGAGACGCGCACGCATGGCTTTGGCCGCCGCGACCATGTTTGCAAGCGCGGCGTCGACCTGAGTCCAGTCGCGCGTCTTCAGGCCGCAGTCGGGATTGACCCACAGGCGTTCGGCCGGAATTCGCGCGAGCGCCGCCTCGATCAGCCGTTCGATTTCCGCCTGTGACGGCACACGCGGCGAGTGAATGTCGTACACGCCCGGGCCGATTTCGTTCGGATAGTCGAATGCTTCGAACGCGTCGAGCAGTTCCATGTCGGAGCGCGTGGTCTCGATGGAGATCACGTCGGCGTCGAGCGCCGCGATCGACGGCAGAATGTCGTGAAACTCCGAATAGCACATGTGCGTATGAATCTGCGTCTCGTCGGCCACGCCGCACGAACACACACGAAACGCGCGGACCGCCCATTCGAGATATTCCGCCCGGTCGCGCTCTCGCAGCGGCAGCCCTTCGCGCAATGCGGGTTCGTCGATCTGGATCACGCGCACGCCGGCTTTCTCCAGTGCCGCCACTTCCTCGCGCAATGCCAGTGCGATCTGCAGGGCAGTGATCTCGCGCGGCTGATCATCGCGAACGAACGACCATTGCAGCATCGTCACCGGCCCGGTCAGCATGCCCTTGACCGGCTTGTCGGTCAGTTGCTGCGCATAGGCACTCCAGGTGACGGTCATCGGCTCGGGCAGATACACGTCGCCATAGATCACCGGCGGCTTCACGCAGCGCGAACCATAGCTCTGCACCCAGCCATGTTCGGTGATGACGAATCCCCAGAGCTGTTCGCCAAAATACTCCACCATGTCGTTGCGCTCGGCCTCGCCGTGGACCAGCACGTCGAGCCCGTAGGCTTCCTGCTTCTCGATCGCCAGGCGAATCTGCTCGCGCATCGTCTCGAGGTAATCGAGATGCGACAACGCGCGACGCCGGAAGTCCGCGCGCGCCGCGCGGATCGACGCCGTCTGCGGGAACGAACCGATCGTGGTCGTCGGCAACACCGGCAACTTGAGCCAGGCGCGTTGCGCGACGGCGCGCACCGGATAGTCGGACCGGCGGCGCGCATCCGATTCGGTCAGCGCGGCCAGACGCCTTTGCACCATCGAGTTGTGAATGCGCGGCGATGTGCGGCGCGCGGCATGCGCCGCGGCGTCCGCGAGGTAGGCGGCCCGCACGTCGGCCCGAGCGAATTCTGCCGGGTCGAGCGAGCGGCACAGCAGCGCCACTTCGTCGAGCTTCTGCCTGGCGAACGCGAGCCAGTTGCGCACTTCCTTGTCCAGGCGCGATTCGCTCGACAGATCGACCGGGCAGTGCATCAGCGAACCGCTCGAAGCGACCCACAGCCGCTCGCCCAGCGCTTCGGCCAGCGGTGCGAGCGTATCGCGCGCGCGGGCCAGATCGCAGCGCCAGACGTTGCGCGCATCGACCACCCCGGCGGACAGCACCTTGTCCCGCGGCCACTGCCGGGCAAACGCTTCGAGTTGCTTCGGCGCACGCACGCCGTCGAGGTGAAGGCCGGACACGGGCAATGCGGTGAGCAACGACAGATGATCGGTCACGTCGCCGAAATACGTGGCGAGCAGCAGCGACGGCGCCACGGGCGCCAGCCGCGCATACACCGGCGCGAACGCCTCGCTCCAGTTCGTCGGCAGATCGAGCGCGAGAATCGGCTCGTCGATCTGCACCCATTGCACCCCCAGGGATTTGAGACGCGCCAGCACGCGCTCGTATTGCGCGAGCAGGTCGGGGAGCAATGCGAGGCGGTCGGCCAGCCCGCCCTTTTCCTTGCCGAGGTACAGCAGCGAGAGCGGCCCGAGGAGCACGGGCTTGACGTTATCGCCCTCGGCCAACGCCTCTGTCACTTCCTCGAAGAACCACTCCGTACCGGTGCCGAAGCGCGTCTGCGGCGAGTACTCCGGCACGAGATAGTGGTAGTTCGTGTCGAACCACTTCGTCATCTCCATCGCGCCCTGCGCCGCTGTGCCGCGAGCCGCCGCAAAGTAGTCGGCCAGCGTCAGCGCCGCAGGCGAGGCGCCGAAGCGTGCCGGCAACGCGCCGACCAGCGCGAGCGTGGAGAGCACCTGGTCGTACCAATGAAAGTCGCCCACGACAATCCAGTCCAGGCCGGCGTCGCGCTGCGCGCGCCGGTTCGCGGCGCGAATGCGCCGCCCGACGTCCTGCAACGCCGCCACGTCCATCTCGCCACGCCAGAAAGCCTCCACGGCGAATTTGAGTTCACGCTGCGCGCCGATGCGCGGCAATCCGAGTACGTGGGCCTGAGCCATGTGCGTTGTCCTTCCGGGAGATTCCAATGGGGCGACGTCGCGACGTCGTTGCTGGCGGGCGATTCCCGCCCAGGCTGGCAGTATCCCGGTGGCCCGTGTATTATTCAAACGAAAGTTTTTGGCGATTATTATTAATTTCATTCATGCAAAGAACCCCCATCGAACTGCGTCATCTGCAAACGCTGCTCGCGCTGCGCGATACCGGCAGCGTGTCGCGCGCCGCGCTGTGGCTCCACCTGACGCAGTCCGCGCTGTCGCATCAGATCAAGGCATTGGAGGACTTCTACGGGTTGCCGCTGTTCGTGCGCAAGTCGTCGCCGCTGGTGTTCACTCCCGCGGGCAAGCGCTTGCTCGCCCTGGCCGAAGAGGTGGTGCCGGCGGTCGACGAGGCGGGCCGCGACCTCACCCGGCTGGCGCAAGGCACGCAGGGCACGCTGCGTATTGCTGTCGAATGTCACACCTGTTTCGATTGGCTGATGCCGGCGATGGATGCGTTTCGCGTGCGCTGGCCGGAGGTGGAGCTCGACATCGTGTCGGGCTTCCATGCCGACCCGATCGGCTTGCTGCATCAGGATCGCGCGGATCTGGCGATCATCTCGGAGCACGAAGAGGGCGAAGCCGTCGACTTCCACCCGCTGTTCCGCTTCCAGATGATGGCGCTCATGGCGAACGACCATCCGCTGGCCGCGAAGTCCTGCCTCGACGCGGAGGACTTCCGTGACGAGACGCTGATCACTTACCCCGTGCCCGACGACATGCTCGACATCGTGCGTCAGGTACTGCGCCCCGCCGGCATAGAACCGACGCGCCGCACCACCGAGCTGACGGTGGCAATTCTGCAACTGGTGGCGAGTCGTCGCGGCCTGGCCGCGCTCCCGCTTTGGGCGGTCACGGGCTATCTGGAGCGGCGCTACGTGAGCGCGCGGCCTATCACGCCCGATGGGCTGACCGCCGAATTGTGGGCGGCCACGCTGCCGAGCGTCACGACCCGGCCGTACATCGGCGAGTTCGTATCGCTCATGCGCGAGACGAGCCTGTTGACGCTACCGGAAATCGAATTGCTCTGATCCTCGACACGCCGAACCCTCAGGGGGCCGGAAGGCGCGGCGCGCCGAAAACTCAGACGGGCCGGCGCACGATCAGACGGCAGACGCGCCTGCCCGAGCTCGCGCTTGTCACATCCTCCTCGTGCAGCACGACGGCCTCGTGCAACGCGGCACGCACGACGTCCGGCGCAAAAGCACTGTAGAGACGGCCGTCTTCATGGCGCACGTCCGCCCCCTCGGTCACGCGCCATGACACGTAGAGCACGCCGCCCGGACGCACGAGCGTCCACAGGCGGTCGGCGGCCTGCGGCACCTGCGCGGCGGGCAGGTGCATGAGCACGGTCTCACATACGACGTTATCGAACTGGCCTGTCACGTTCTCCAGCAACGGCAGCCGGCCCACGTGGAAAGGCACCCATGGGAACGTCTTGCGAGCGAGCTCGATCAGCGCGGGCGAACTGTCGTATCCCTCCACGTCGAACCCCTGACGCGCCAGCCATGCGGCGTCGCGCCCGTTGCCGCACCCCACGTCGACGGTGCGGCCGCCGGCAATGAAGTGCCGCATCAGCAACGCATACATGTCGTCGGGCGGCGGCTGGTTGAGCCAGTCCTCGCTGTAACGCACGGCATTGGCCTCGTAGGCCGCTTCGGTTTTCAGGTCCGTCATGGTCCGATCTCCGGAAGTTCGCGCGCGACGGCGCGCCTTCGCCGTCACGCCAGGGTTGTCTGCCTCACTGCGAAATCGTCTCCAGCGCGAGATCTCGGGTACGCGGCCCCATCAGGCCGATGGAAAGCATGACCACGAGCATCGCGCACGAAATGAAGACGAAAACACCCGTCACACCGAAGTTGCGCAGCACGGATGCGATCAGGAATGCCGTGAAAATCGCCGAGAAGCGGCTCCACGAATAAACAAAACCGACCGCACGCGCGCGAATGCCGGTGGGAAACAACTCCGTCTGGTACGCGTGATAGCTGTACGACATGATGTTGTTCGCGAGCGTCAGGCCAATGCCCATGGCGACGAGCAGCACCGACGAGGTGACCTGCGAGAACACCAGGCCGCAGACGATGCCGATACCGGCCGTCCAGACGATGGCGTGCTTGCGCTCGACCTTGTCGGCCATCCATAGCCCGATGAGCGGGCCGACCGGCGCCGCCAGCGCGATCACACTCGAATAGGCCAGACTCGTCGTCACGGTGATGCCCTGCTTGATGAGCAGCGTGGGCACCCAGTTGGCGAAGCCGTAGAAGCCGACCGTCTGGAAGATGTTGAACAGGATCATCATGATCGCGCGCTTGCGATACGGCGGCACCCACATGTCGCGAAACGCGCGCTTGGGCACCACCGGCTCGGGCTCGCCCGGCGGCGGCAGCGGTCGGCCATACTCGCGCTCGACTTTCGCCTCGAGCTCGCGCAGCACCTGGTCCGCCTCGTCCAGCCGCCCCTTCTGCGCCAGCCACCGCGGGCTTTCCGGCAGCGCCCGGCGAATCCACCAGACGAACACCGCGCCGTGCGCGCCAATCAGCACGACCCAGCGCCAGCCTTCCAGCCCGAGGAATTCGCGCGGCACGAGCCAGAACGCGAGAAACGCGACGACCGGCACGGCCGTGAAGCCCACGGCCTGCTCGCAGGCGAATGCACGTCCGCGAATCTGCCTCGGGACAAGCTCCGCGATATAGGTGCCGATCGTCACCAGCTCCACGCCGATGCCGAGGCCCACCACGAAGCGCCAGAAGTTCAGGCCCGTGGCCGTCTCCTGAAACGCCATGATGACGTTGGCCGCGGTGTACCAGAGCAGCGAGCCCGTAAACACCGCGCGACGTCCGAAACGATCGGCGAGGAAGCCGCACGCGATGGTGCCGATGAACAGCCCCGAGAACAGCGCCGCGATGAAACTGGCGACCCCCGTGGTGCCGAACAGGCCCGGCGTGGTCGGCGTGAGGATGCCGCTCTTCACGAGGCCGGGCGCCACGTAGCCGGTGTACAGCAGATCGTAAAGCTCGAAGAAAAAACCGAGACTGAGCAGCACCACCAGTTTCCACACGGTGCGGGTCGGAGGGAGTCGGTCGAGGCGGGCGGAAATGTCGCCGGCAGTCGGGTGGGTGGCCGCGCAAACCGCTTGGCCGGTATGAAGCATGGAAGGCATCGAAACGTCGGGGGATGGCATGAAAATCGTCTCCGGGCCCGTTCGGTCATGGCCGAACTGCTCATTGGCCGGCATCGCGCAGCACCTTCCCGAAGGCGTTCGCCAACGGTCGCCGGAACGCCGGATACACCATGAATCGACAGGCACGAGGCCGAAATTGTGCCACGAACGACACCGCGCCGGTCACCTTTGCCAAGCTTTATCACGCACTACGAAAAAACTATGATGCCGACCGACGGCAGCACGGCATGCCAATCTCCCGCCCGCCCCCAGCTCAGCCTTCCACGAATTCGTCCAACCGCGGCATCCGCCTCATCCATCGAAATCACCGTGCCGATGCCGTCGACGCCGCGCCCTCAGTCCGCCACGGCAGCCGCTGCCTTCAGTTCCTCGAAACTCGCGATACGTCCGGCCAGCGCACTGGCGGCCACCGTATAGGGGCTCGCCAGCCACACGCTGCCGGGCCCCGAACGCCCCGGGAAATTCCGGTTGATGGCGCTGATCGTGACCTGATCGGCCGATGTCGACTGCCCAGGCCCGCAGTTCGCGCACGCGCCACAACCGGGCATGATCAGCGTGGCGCCAACCGCCTCGAATGTCGCGAGATAGCCCTGCGCTTCGCAATAGGCGCGAACGTCCATGGTGCCGAACTGAAGGAACAGCCGGCGGCCGTCGGCCACGCGCAGCCCATTCGCCACGCCCCAGGCGAGCACGGCGTGATAGGCGTCGAAGTCGTCGCGCTTGCCCGCCGTGCACGAGCCGCCGTATGCGATGTCGATGGCCACGGGCGAGACGAGCTCGGCAAGCGCCACGCCGTTGCCCGGATCGCCCGGGCGCGCCAGCATCGGTGTGAGCGACCCGGCGTCGACACGGATCACATCGCGGTAGCGCGCGCCCTCGTCGCTCGTCATCCACGGCTCGAGCGTGATATCGACGCCCCGACGGGTCCGGAGGAACGCCACCGTCTTCTCGTCGGGGGCTACGATCCCGGTGAAGCCGCCAAGCTCCGCGACCATGTTGGTGAGCGTGGCGCGCTCGTCGATCGACATCGCGCGCACCGCGCTTCCCGCGTATTCGAACACGACGCCGATGGCCTCGCCGCCGCGAATCGCATCGAGGCGCAACAGGTGCAGCACCACGTCCTTGGCCGTGACACCGGCGGGCAGTTCACCGTCGATCTCGACACGCAGCGTCTCAGGCACCTTGCAGCGCACGTAACCGGTAACCCAGCTGTTGGCGACATCTGTCGCGCCCGCGCCGAAGGCCAGGCAACCCAGCGCGCCGGCGTGCGGCGTGTGCGAATCGGTGCCGATCACAATCTGTCCGGGCAGCGCGTAGCGCTCGGCCATCAGCGCATGGCAAATGCCGTCCGCCCCATCGGCACCATCGGCACCATCGGCACCATCCGTCCCATCGCCTGCCTGCCCGCCCTGCGCCGCCCGTTCGCCATGCGCCAGCACGGGATATCGCGCCACGAAGTCGCGGTGGCCGCTCGTCAGATTGGCCACGCCCGGCAGCAGCCCCTGCGTGGCGTGCGGCACGCTTTGCCCGGCCAGCACCAGGTGATCCTGAAACGCGATGATGCGTGCAGGGTCGTGCAATGCCGCCGGTTCACCGAAGGCACGGTGCATCAGATGCGCGCACATACCCGTGAAGTAGTCGTGCGAGAAGCGCCAGTCCACGCGCAGGAATACGCCGTCGCCGTGGGCGAGCCCGGGCGTCGACGGATGCAGCCGACGTGCCATGATCTTCTCGACGAGGGTGCGGGCGGGCGGATCGCCGGCATTCGCCTCGTCGTCCGAGTCGATGGCGGGCGCCGCCCAGTCGGCAAACTTGCTGAACGCAAGCAGGCCACCGCTGCGGATGATCTGTTGCGTGAGGGCGTCGCGCCCCTTGAGAAACTCGGTGATGGGGATCGGCTCGCCGGCGGCGATGCGATCGAGAACGCTGACGTCGGTCGTGGTCAGAATGCCGATGTTGTCGCAGTTCTGCTGATAGATGCGCTCGAAGCTCTCGGCCACGATCAGGCGAATGCCGGCACTGAGCTCGGCGAGCGGACTCGATTCGCGCGACGAGCCCTTGCCGTAGCGCTTGCCCGCGACCGTGACCTGGAAGCCGCCGCGACGCACGTCGTGCTCGCCGATGGGCATCTCGTTTCCCGCCTTGAAACCGACGTATGGGTAGCGCCCGAGACGCTCATCGTAAGTGAGCATGACGGTGACGGGCGTGATTTCGTCGGTCGAGACGTTGTCGCGCAGCCGACCGGCGTCGACGCGGGCGAGGGACTCACCGGCCAACTGACGACGCACGATGGCAGGGTCGTCGGACAGGAACAGAATGCGACCGTCGAAACGAATGGTGTCTTCCATGCGGCAATTACCTCCGGAAGACAGCATAGCGGCCGGGCCACGCGCCTGCCGTGCCGTCTCGGCAAGCCCGGCGTGACAGATTGCGAAGGGTCGGCGCGACCGCGCGGGGTTACCCCTTGACGTGCGCCACGCCGCCGGCGCCCTGCCCTTGCGCGAGGAAATTGACCACCGCCGACGCCGTGGCGCTCAACTGCTCGCGCGACGGGAACACGAGCCAGAGCTGGCGGTGCGCCCACTCATCGGTGAGCGGGCGCACGACCACGTCGAGCTTGCCGACATACAACTGACCGACCTGCTCGGGCGCAATGGCGATGCCCAGTCCCGCGTGCGCCATGCGGCACAGCGCGTCCAGACTCGACACCCGGATCTTGATGCGCAACGACGCGCCCGCCGCGCTGGCCTGCTGACGCAGCAACTGCGTAAGGGCGCTGTTGCCCTGAAGCCCCACGAGCGTCTCGCCAACGCAGGCCGAGAACGGAATCTCGCCCGTACGCGCGGCCAGCGGATGTCCCACCGGCAGAATCACCGCAAGTCGGTCGCGACGGTACGGCACCATCGTGAATGCCTCGATGCCTTCGACGGCGTTGCAGATGCCCACGTCCACCGCGCGTTCGGCCACGCGCTGAAGCACTTCGTTGCTGTGCTGCTCGTCGAGTTCGACGTCCACGGCGGAAAATACGCGGCCGAACGCGGCGAGGTCTTCCGGCAGGAACTGCACGATGGCCGACAGGTTCGCCGCAATGCGCACGCTCCCGCGCGCGCCTTCATGGAACTGGGACAGCTCGGCCCCCAGGGATTCGATGGTCCCCAGGATGCGTTCGGCGTAGCGGCGCACCGTCTCGCCCACCGGCGTGACAGTAATGCCGCGCTGATGGCGCTGAATCAACGGCAGCCCGACGATCGCCTCGATGTCGGCGATGCGTCGGCTGATCGCCGACGGCGCGATGAATTCGCGCTCCGCCGCGCGGGCCATGCTCCGCTCCTGGCAGACGGCCACGAAAAGGCGCAAAGAAGTGAGGTCAAGCTTGCGGAGAAGGTTTTCCATACCCATCGTGCGACACATCGGAAATGCCGGAAACGCCCGGCCGGCGCGGCTCCGCGCGGAGCACGTCTTTTGCTGGACAAACAACGATTCGGCGCCTATTATACGCATCGCGTACACAGCCCTGCCGACCCGACCATGAGTGCACAGCAGACTTTCCTGCGCGACGCGATGCGTCGCCTGAACATGACCCGCGACAGCTTCGCCGAGCGTATCGGCGTTCGCCGGCGCGCCCTCGACACCTGGCTGCTGCCCGAGGATTCGAGCGAATATCGCACGATGCCGAGCATCGTGGAGAAATTCGTGGGCGAAATCCTCGGCCGTGAAGCACCGTCCGCGGAATCTACGCAAAGCGCACACAAGCCGCTGCGCGAACGCATGGGCCTCGACGGCAAGCCGCACCTGATCTCCGTCGACCAGTTCTCGCGCGACTCGCTCGAGGAGCTGTTTCACGTCGCCGACATCATGCAACCGATCGCGCGCCGCCAGAAGATCTCGCGCGTGCTTGAGGGCGCCGTGCTGGGCAACCTGTTCTTCGAGGCCAGCACCCGCACCCGCGTGAGCTTCGGCGCCGCCTTCTGCCGCCTGGGCGGGTCGGTGTGCGACACGACCGGCTTCACGTTCTCGTCGATGGCCAAGGGCGAATCGATCTACGACACGAGTCGCGTGATGAGTGGCTATGTCGACGCGCTCGTCGTGCGTCACCCGGAAAAGGGATCGGTCGCGGAATTCGCCCGCGCCACGAACATCCCCGTCATCAACGGCGGCGACGGTCCCGGCGAACACCCCAGCCAGGCGATTCTCGACCTGTACACGATCGGTCGCGAGTTTTCGCGTCTGGGCAAACTGGTCGACGGCGCGCACGTCGCCATGGTCGGCGATCTGCGTTATGGCCGCACGGTGCATTCGCTCATCAAGCTGCTCGCGCTGTACCGCGGCCTGAAGTTCACGCTGATTTCGCCGCCGTCGCTGGAAATGCCGACGTACATTCTCGACCAGATCTCGCAGAACGGTCACGTGATCGTGCAGAGCAACTCGCTCGCCGACCTGACGGGAGCCGACGTCGTGTATGCGACGCGCATCCAGAAGGAGCGTTTCGCCGACGAGGCGATCGAGGGTTATACGCCCGACTTCCAGATCAACGAAGCGCTGATCAATCAGTACTGCGACGCCCGCACGATCATCATGCATCCGCTGCCGCGCGACAGTCGTCCGGGCGCGAACGACCTGTCGACCGACCTGAACCACGACCCGCGCCTGGCAATCTTCCGTCAGACGGATAACGGCATTCCGGTGCGCATGGCGATCTTCGCCGTGCTGCTCGGCGTGGACAAGCAGGTGCAGCACAGCATGCGCGACGCTGCCTGGCGTGCACCGTCGCACATCGGTCCGGATGACGCCTTGTTCGACGCGATCGACTGAGCGACGAACGTGCCGGCCGCGCGTCGCGGAGGCTTCCGGGACGGACTTCAGACACCGCCGAAATTGCGCTGCCCCCGAGGATTTTCCCGGGGGCAGCGTCGCTTTACGAGTAAAATTGCGTCCATCGCGAATATGTACGCTTTTTTGCTTTTCTGGAGGCCCTCATGCGGCGCAAGACCCTAACGCAATATCTCATCGAACAGCAGCGGGAATACAACAATATTCCTGCCGAGCTGCGCCTGTTGATCGAAGTCGTCGCGCGCGCGTGCAAATCCATCAGCCATGCGGTGTCCAAGGGTGCGCTGGGCGGTGTGCTCGGCAGCGCGGGCAGCGAGAACGTGCAGGGCGAGGTTCAGAAGAAGCTCGACGTGATTTCCAACGAGATCATGCTCGAGGCCAACGAGTGGGGTGGCCACCTCGCGGCGATGGCATCCGAAGAGATGGAGGACGTCTTCCACATTCCGAACCGTTACCCGCAGGGCGAATACCTGTTGATGTTCGATCCGCTCGACGGCTCGTCCAACATCGACGTGAACGTGTCGATCGGCACGATCTTCTCGGTGTTGCGTTGCCCCGAAGGCGTGACGGATCCGACGGAGAAGGACTTCCTTCAGCCCGGCACGCAGCAGGTCGCCGCCGGTTACGCCGTGTACGGTCCGCAGACGGTGCTGGTGCTCACGACGGGACATGGCGTGAACTGCTTCACGCTGGATCGCGAGATGGGTTCGTGGGTGCTCACGCAGGAAGGGATGCGCATTCCCGAGGACACGAAGGAATTCGCCATCAACATGTCGAACGAGCGTCACTGGTACCCGCCGGTGCAGCGTTACATCCGCGAGCTGCTGCAGGGCAAGGAAGGCGTGCGCGGCAAGGACTTCAACATGCGTTGGATCGCCTCGATGGTGGCGGACGTGCATCGCATCCTGACGCGCGGCGGCGTGTTCATGTATCCGGCCGACAAGCGCGATCCGGACAAGCCGGGCAAGCTGCGCATCATGTATGAAGCGAACCCGATGAGCTTCCTGGTCGAGCAGGCGGGCGGCGCGGCGACGAACGGCGTGCAGCGCATTCTGGACATCCAGCCGCAAAAGTTGCACGAGCGCGTGGCGGTGTTTCTCGGTTCGAAGAACGAGGTCGAACGCGTGACCGGCTATCACCACGAAGGCGGCGCGAAGTAAGTTTCAGTGACGCGGGAGAAGTGGGAAGACGTCGCATGAAAATGTCGCAGAACATTTTCTCGAGGTCGAAGCGCAGGATTTCTGGAATTTCAATGATTTACGCGTGACTCGCGCAGAGACGGCAAAAAATCTTTGAAAAAAGTAGTGACAACCAAGGAAATTCTGCTATTATCTCACTTCTTCGCAGCGCCGGAGTAGCTCAGTCGGTAGAGCAGCTCATTCGTAATGAGAAGGTCGGGGGTTCGATTCCTCTCTCCGGCACCAGCGACTTCCTGAAGTCCCTGGTCATGCAAGCAAGACCGCAGTCAACAAGAAAGCCGCCCGAATTTGTCGTGCGGCTTTTTTGTTTTCTGCGTCCGGTTCGAATCGCCTGGGTCGCCGGACCGTCTCTCCCGCTTCCCTGTCCGCCATGCCTGCGCCCGCAGCGTGCATTCCGATGCGGCGCGCACGCCGCATCGTCGCGGTGCTATCGCCTCACTGCCCTGCCTCACCGCGCGTATCGCGCACCGCATCCGCCGCATCCATGAGGTCGCCCGGGTTGTCATTTGCCCCGTCCTCGTCCTTGGCGGGCTGCGCCATCCACGCGTGGTAACCCGCCACGCCCATCTTGCGCATCAGCGCTTCGTTGCGCGCGTAGATCGTCTCGGCTTCCGGAAACGCCTCCACGGCGCGGTCGATGCTCGACTCCCGCAGCAGGTGCAGGATCGGGTACGGCGAGCGGTTCGTGTAGTTCTCCACGTCGTCAGGCGCAGTCCCTTCGAACTGATAGTCCGGATGGAAACTCGCGATCTGCAACTCGCCCTCCAGGCCCAGTTGCCTGAGCATGCGCTGCGCAAAGAACAGTGCGTCGTTGAACTCGTGGAACTCGCGCAGTGCGGCCGGCACGATCAGCAGTGTGGTGTCGACTGCCTGTGGGTCCGCCCCCGCCAGCCATTGCAGTTCGCGCTCGAGATCGACCAGCGTCCCCTCCATGTCGCGCGCGCCGCTCACCACATAGCGAATCTGTTCCTTCACGTGAACCGCCTTCGCAAAGGGGCAAAGGTTCAACCCGATCACCGCACGCGTGAGCCAGTGGCGCGTGGCGGCGATCACGGTGTCGTGATCCGGTGTCTGCGCGGTCGACTCCGCGGCGGGGGATTTTTTCTCCGGCATATCGAAAACTGGCGATGAATCCTGAAGATGGCATTGTAAATCGCCGCCCGTCGCCACCGGCAAGGCCTCGCTCGATAGCATCGCGGCGCGAATGCCAAAACACGCGTGCCGCATCTGCGCAACCATGCGCCTTTCCCACAACCGCGCGTCTTCACACCATGCCAGGCACACCTCCCATCCCCTCCGCCGCTCACAGCACCAGCAGTCCGGTCACACGTCCCGCCATCGAAGCCGAGCGACGCGGCTATTACCGCGACACCGCTCCTCTGGCCACGCAGTCCCTGCGAGAAGTCCTCCAGGCCCACTTTCACCGCGAATTTCGCCCGCAGGACATCTGGAACACGCTCGTCAACACGCGCACCTACGCCGGCCGCGAACTACACGATCTCTGCGAGGCCGCCTGCCCGAATGGCCCGCTTTTCCTGGAAATGGTGACGCTGCTGATGCTGCCGGAAGCCGAGCGCTCGCTCGATCGACTGTCCGACGCAGGCGTCTTTCTGATACCGACGCGCGACCTCTCCCCTTCGCTCGACGCGAGCGCCCTGCTGCGCAGCGACAAGGGCCTCATGCTCTGGTTGCAATACGCGGCGACGCCCACCGGCTATCTGAACCTGTTCGACGCCTCCGACATCTTCGGCGAGCCGGACGACGAGAACACCGCACGTATCGACAAGGCCCTCCAGGTGATGGTCGCCTGCGGCCGCGACAGAACCGACGCGCGTCCCTCGAGCATGACGCGCACACTGCCGGACAATCCGCTCGTCCACCTGTGCAGTCAGATCGCCCCGCAATGGCTCAGACGTCTGCTCGAGATCGGCGCCAGTCCCAATCAGACCAACCGTCACGGCATGCCGCTCACGGTCATCGCCATGCGAGCACAGGCGCTGCGCCTGCATTGCGCTGGTGAGGATCCCTTGCATCCGCATGTGTCGCTGCGCCAACTCGCCCGATTGCTCAGGCATTACGGCGGCGACCTGATGCAACCGAACCGGCACGGCGCCCCCGCAGGTGTAATGCTCGCGATGCTCGGACTGTGCGGAGCCGTCGAAGCCTTGCTCCTGGCCGGCGCGGATCCGAACGCCCCCGATCGCCATGGCAATACGTTCATGCACCATCTGGGCATCATCGCCCGTGCGCGCGACACCGCCGCCAAGCGCGACAACGCCAACCTCGCCCTTTACAGCATCGCCGTCGCGGCGCGACATCACGGCGACCTGACACGCAGGAACCTCGCGGGCCATACGCCCCTGTCGTGGATGCCCGACGCCCAGGGCACGCCGCCGCCCATCAGCCCCGAGTTCATCGACGCCGTGCGCAGGACAGCATTGCGCCGCATCGGCGGTCCCGCCCTCTGACTTCGGCCCGCTGACTCTAGCCCTCAGACTCCGGCCCGGCCCCTCTTCACGGTCGCCCTTCCCGCAGGCATCGAAACACCGACCGCCTCCAAGCACCCGAAACAGCATTTTCCTCGCATCGACGCACCATGCCACACGACTTACGCATGACCAATCCCACGGTGCCGCCCCTGCCGTCGACATCGTCCACCACACCACTGAGGCCACTCCAACCCAAACCGGCGAACCTGACGGAATTGCCCTTGCCCCAGCTGCTTGCCGCCATGCGACGCGGTCATTGTGCCGCGCAGGCAGTGCGCGACCTGCTGCTGCGCACGGACACCGCTTCGGGCCGGGAACTGCGCGATGCCTGCCGAATGACGGACATCGCGGCGGGCGAGGACCGCGTCTTCTCCCTGGCATCGCTGCTGGGCACACCGGCGAAGGACCGAACGCTCGCGCAACTCGACGACTGCGGAATTTTCGTCACGCCATCGCGCCGCCTCCACTTGCGCCGCGACGAAGCCGACCTGTTGCTCAGCGACGAGGGCCTGCTTCTCTGGCTCCGATACGCCGCGTCGCCCAGTGCCTACCCGAGCGTGTTCGTCGACACGATCATGAACGAATGCACCGCGCCCGGAACGACCGGAATGACCGGGACGACCGCGACGCCCGTAGCGGAGCGACCCAATGCACGACTGGGAACGGCGCTGCGCGTGCTCGTCGCCTGTGGTCGCGACACGACCCGCGATGTGGCCGCCTCCGAGATGCCCGGTCACTTCCATCCCCCGCTGTCGCATCTGTGCAGCCTGGTCGCGCCGGAATGGTTGCCGAGTCTGCTGGCATTCGGCGCGGACGCCAATCAGCGCGCGGCGTCCGGCGTGCCGCTGCTCGCCGCCGCCATGGCTGCCGAGGCCGAGCGCCTGCACCACAGCGGACACCCTCCGCTGACGCTTCATGAATCGCTTTACCGACTGGGGACTTTGCTCGTGTCGAACGGCGCCCTCGCGTCGCAACCGGCACCCACGGCCTCGCCGCCGGCGATGCTGCTCGCCCTGAACGGCTATTGCGCCGCCGCGGAGGCGGTGCTGTCGCTCGGCGAGACGTGCAACATCGAGAACCACGACGGCAATACCCTGATGCACCACCTCGCCGCCGCCACGCAACACTCGGCACACTCGTACGCCGCCTTCTTTCTTTTCACGGTCGCCCTGCGCTATGACGGCGATCCATGCCACGCCAATCATGCCGGTGCCACGCCCATCGCCCTGTTGCCGCGCAGCCTCGTCAAATACGTTCACCTCTACCGGGCGATGCTCACGCAGGCGCGCGAACGCGCCCGCCATTTGATACTTGAGAGCAAGACGCCGACGGTGTCGGACACCGACGCTCGCCTGTCCCCGCTGACCGTCGCCATGCAGCGCGAAGCGAAGCGCCTGTGCGACGGCGGACACGATCCGCTGCTACCCCACGCGTCGCTGTTCCAGACGGCCAGAGCGCTGCTACGCCAGGGTGCCGACCGGGAGGCCGTCCACCGGGAATGCGCGCTGCCCATTGTTTGGCTCGGCCGGCATGGCTTCTGCGGCGCCGCCGAGGTCCTGCTCTCATTGCAGCCGGACGCGGGCAATGCGCCCGACGACGAAGGCAATACCCTCATGCACTACCTCGCCGGATCCACACGCGCGGCGGGCGACCCGACCCACGCCGATTACCTGCTCAACATCGCCATGCGGTACGGTGCCGATCCGAACCGCGCGAACCGGGCAGGCACCACGCCACTGGCCATGCTCTGCGGCGAACGTGCACGGTTCGTGCGCGCCACCCACGCGTTTGTCTCCGAAACCCACCGCCGCGCCCGCTGGACGATTGCCCACCGTCGTCAGCCCACCACACCTGCGGCGCCCGCCGCGCCCGATGGGTCCCATGCACCCAGGACGCCGGCCCCGTCGTCAGCACCACGGAATCCATCCGGCGCAATGGGTCCACTACGTCCGCCACGCCCGACATGACCTGCCAGGCTGCCGATGCGCCGCCGATGCGACATTCCGCCGCATCGCAATAATATGCATTTGATTTGCATCTTATAATCACCTCGCCGGGCCCCGATGTTGTTGTCGTGAGTTGAGCTGTGAGCCTTGGGGTACCGGCGACCGAATGCCGCACCGTGCCACTGCCTCGCCGAGCGCCCGGCACGATGCCAACGAAACACCCACAAGTGCGACCAAAAAGATGCATATGAATTGCATCTTATATATTCAGGAGTCTTGCCATGCTTTCCGCAGCTTCCCGCCCTTACATCGACGCCAGCGTTCCCGTTTTGCGCGAGCACGGTCTTGCGATCACGCGCCACTTCTACGCGAGCATGTTCGACGCCCACCCCGAGCTGCGCAATCTGTTCAACATGGGCAATCAGGCCAGCGGGGCACAGCAGCAATCGCTCGCCTCGGCGGTGTTCGCCTATGCGGCCAACATCGACAACGCCGCGGCGCTCGGGCCGGTGCTGGAGCGCATCGTGCACAAGCATGTCTCCGTGGGCATTACCCCGTCGCACTATCCGATCGTCGGTCGCCATCTGCTCGGTGCCATCAAGGACGTGCTCGGCGAGGCCGCCACGCCCGAACTCATCGCCGCCTGGGATGAAGCCTACTGGCTGCTCGCCGGGGAGCTGATCGCCGCCGAGGCACGTCTCTCGGAGCGCAGCCATGCACCGCTCGGCATGCTGCGCGAACTGATCGTGGCCGATGTCGACCGCGAAACGGATCACGTTGTCTCGTATTACCTGCGTACGCCCGAGGGCGGCTCGCCGGGCGACTTCGTGCCGGGCCAATACGTGAGCGTGTCCGTCACACTGCCGGACGGGCTGGTTCAGCGCCGCCAGTACAGCCTGTCGGACGCCCCTGGCGCCCCGCACTGGCGCATCACCGTCAAGCGTGAAGACGCCGACGTCGCCAAGCCGGCCGGCCAGGTGTCGAACTGGCTGCACGCCCATCTGAAGGCCGGCGATCGCATCATGGTGAGCCCGCCTTACGGCGAATTCACCCCCCGTCTCGACGCCGCTCACCCGCTCGTGCTGCTCAGCGCCGGCGTGGGCATCACGCCGATGATGTCGATGCTCGCGGAGCTCGCCGCCAAGGGCTCGCGTCGCGACATCGTATTCGCCCATGCCGCCCGCAACGGTTCGCACATGGCGCTGCGCCGCCACATCGCCTACGCGGCGAAGCAATTGCCGCACCTGCGCGTGGTCACGTTCTTCGAAACGCCGCAGGACACCGAGCGCGAAGGCGCCGACTTCACCCATGCCGGGCGCATGGACGTCGCCCACCTGTCGCTGCCCGCCAACGCCGACTATCTGTTGTGCGGTCCGGTACCGTTCATGCAGACACAATGGCGTGCCCTGCGCGACGCCGGGGTGCCGGCCGAGCGCCTGCACCGCGAGGTCTTCGGCCCGGACGCGCTCGACCATCTGTTGTAAGCCCTTGCCGCAAGTTCGTTGCCACCAACGACAAGGTCCCCGTTCGGGGACCTTGTGTCGTTCCGGGCGTTCGGCGCGGATCGCGCCGGCACCATCCGCCTCAATCGATCAACGCACCGGAGGCGTCGTAGAAGGGATGCGCGCCCCCCGCGTCGTCGACGAAGGCGAGGTGCGACACCAGTCCCGTCGACGGCGTGAAACGATGCAGTTGGAACGCCGGGGGATCGAGCACCCAGGCGGACGGTCCGCCGTCGCGCAGATCGAGCGCGACCTGGTGCGCCGGCGAAGGGCACACGCTGGCAATGGTGCCCGCGAAACGCGTGTGAATGGGCCGGTGCACGTGCCCGCAGATCACGCGCTCGACATTGTCGAACCGGCGCACGACGGCGGCGAGCTTCGCGGCGTCGGCCGCGTCGAGCGACTGCACATCCATGTGCTCGATGCCGCACACGAACGGCGGGTGGTGCATCGCGATGACCGTCGGCGTTCCCGTATCGGCGGCGAGCGTCGCCTCCAGCCATTGCAGTCGCGCATCGCACAGCCTGCCGCCGCCGTTGGGCGGGTCCTGCGTATCGAGCGCCACGAGCCGCATCGGGCCGAACGTCGCAGCGTATTGCACGAACTCCCCGGGATTGCCCAGATAGGTGTGTTCCGGAAACACTTCCCGCAGTGCATCGCGTCCATCGTGATTGCCGATGACGAGGTAGTACGGAATTTCCAGCGGCGCGAGCAGGCTGCGCAGGTGGTCATACTCCTCTCGCGCGCCGAAATCGACGAGATCGCCGGTGAGTACCACGAAGTCCGGGCGCGGCGCGAGCGTATTGAGCCGTGCCACGCAACGCGTCAGATAGGCGGCGGTATCGACACGCCGATAGGCGAGCTTGCCGGGACGTTTGATGTGAAGGTCGCTGATTTGCGCGAACAGCATGAGCGGTTTATCCGTGAAGCGAGAAGACATGGGCAGCGGGCAGCGACAGGCCCACCCGGTCGCCGACGCGGCATTCGCGACGGCTCGAGACTTCGACCAGCACCGCCCCGGCCGACGACACGCCGCTGAGCGTGAGGCGCGTGCGGTCGCCGAGGAACTGCACTTCGTCGATGCAGCCGACGAGCGAGGCCTCGCCCGCGGGCACGACGATGGCATCCTCCGGACGGAAGTAAAGCTCTTGTACGTCGGCTCGTACGTCCGGACAGGCCAGACGGCCGCCCTCGAGATGGAAATGCCCGTCGCGCCACACGCCGGCCAGACGATTGAGCGTGCCGACGAAGTTCGCCACATGCCGCGACGACGGTTGATAGTAGATGTCGCGCGGCGCACCGATCTGCTCGATGCGCCCGGCACTCATCACCACGATGCGATCGCCCAGCGCCATCGCCTCGTCCTGATCGTGCGTCACGTACACCGTCGTGACCCCCAACCCGCGCAACAGACGATCCATGTCGGCACGCACGGTCTCGCGCAGCTTGGCGTCGAGCGCCGTGAGCGGCTCGTCGAGCAACAGCACGCGCGGCTCCGGTGCGAGCGCGCGCGCGAGGGCCACACGCTGCTTCTGGCCGCCCGAGAGCTGCGCGATGGCGCGCTCGGCGAACGGCGTGAGATGCACGAGTTCGAGCAATTCGTTCACGCGCTTGTCGATCTGCGCCGACGGCAGGCCGCGCAGCTTGAGCCCGTACGCCACGTTGCCGCGCACGCTGAAGTTCGGAAACAGCGCATAGTTCTGGAACACCATGCCCACACGGCGCTTCTCGATCGGCAGGCGTGTAACGTCCTCGTCGCCGAAAAGCACGCGGCCTCCCGCGTCGGGACGCTCGAGCCCGGCGATCATGCGCAATGTCGTGGTCTTGCCGCAGCCGGACGGCCCGAGCAGAACCAGCGTCTCGCCCGCGCCGATCGTCAGGTCCAGCGGCTGGAGCACGGTGTTGCCGTTGAACGTCTTGGCACAACGTTCCAGATGAATGGGGATGGAAGTCAGTTTCATCGTCATGTCCTTGGCGTTCGGTTCAGGTGCGACCGCGCGCCGAATTTTTCCCGTTGGTGGCCTTCGCGCGCTGCGCCGTCATCTGCATCACGATGAGCAGGGGCACGATCAGCACGAAGAACACCGCCGTATACGCGCTGCCGATCTCCAGTCGCAGCGACGCGTAGGCATCCGCAAGGCCGACCGGCAATGTCTTGGTGTCCGGGGTGTGCAGCATCCAGGTGAGGTTGAATTCGCCCAGCGAGAGCGTGATCACGATGAGCGCCGCGGCCACGATCTCGCTGCGGATGTTGGGCAGGACCACGGTGGTGAAGCGTCGCAGGAAACTCGCCCCGAGACTGGCCGCGCCCTCCTCCATCAGCTTGATGCGCGAGTCGGCGCACGCCGCGGCCACGGCACGCACCATGAACGGCAACGTGAAGATCACGTGGCCCACCACGATGAACGCCAGGCTCTCGCGAAAACCGCGCATCCCACCATACACGCTGATCAACGCCAGCGCGCTCGCCAGTCCGGGCAGCGCAATGGGCAGCGTGAGCAATTCCTCGATCCATCGCGCCATGCGGCTCTTCCAGCGCGCGAGCACATAGCCGGCGGGCACGCCGAGCAGCGTCACGAGCACCAGCGTGCTCAGCCCGACGTACAGGGAATTCAGAATGGCGTCGTGATAATCCTGCCAGACCTGGATCACCCATCGGAACGTGAGCCCGGCCGACGGCCCGCGGAAGTAGTTCACCGACAACCCCGCGAGAATCGACATGCCCACGGGAATCAGCAGGAACGCGCACATCAGCAGCGTGAGCGTGAGCTGGAGTGCGAAGAGAATTTTCTTGAGCATCGGATCAACCTCCGGCGGCCACGGCCTGACCCGTGAAATTGCGGGCCAGCATGAGGACGGCCCAGGTCACGATGCCGAGGATGACCGAGAGCGCCGCCGCCGTCGCCACGTTGGCGTTGAGCGTGAATTCGGTGTAGATGGTCATGGGCAGCACGTCGATATCCGTCGCGAGCGTGAAGGCCGTGCCGAATGCGCCAACCGAGGTCGCGAAACACATCGCACCCGAGGCGATCAGCGCCGGCGCCAGCGCGGGGAGTGTCACGTCGCGCGCAATGGCGAACGGCCCCGCGCCCAGCGACGCCGCCGCTTCCGTGAGCGAATGATCGAGCGATTCCGCCGCCGCCATCACGGCGAGAATCACACGCGGAATCGAGAAGTACAGGTATCCGAGAAACAGGCCCGCGAGCGAGTAGGCAAACACGAGCTTGTGGCCGACGAGCTTGAGCGTGAGATCGCCGATGAGGCCCTGACGCCCCGCGAGCATGATGACCATGAAGCCGACCACCACGCCGGGGAACGCCAAGGGCAGGGTCAGCATCGACACGAGTGCCGATTTGCCCCGAAAGTCATGACGGGTGAGGAAGAGGCCCGCCACAAGCGACAACGCCAGTGTGGCCAGCGTGACCAGTGCCGAGAGCACCACGGTCTGCCATAGGCTGTCGAGATAGCGCGCATTGGTGAGAATCGCGCGATAGGTCTCGAACGCATGACCGTCGCCGCTCACCTGCACGAGGGCGGCCATCGGCAACAGCCAGAACGCCAGAAAGACCGCCAGCGCCGGTAGCAGAAGTGCCACGCGCCAGCCGCGCGGCAGAGTCAGGTCACGCATCGCTTGCTTTGCTCCTCTTCCTCGTTGGGCTTTGCCGTGCTCAGCGCACGTTCTTCAGATACTGCTGACCGAACGCATCCTGCTGCGCGGCCAGCTTCTGCAGATCGACCGGCTTCACACGGGCATAGTCGGTGGCCGGCAGGAACTTGGCGGCCACGTCCGCCGGCATCGTGTTGGCACGCACCGGACGCAGGAACGCATGCGCCCAATGCGCCTGGCCCTTGTCCGAGAGCGTGTAGTCGATCACCTTCTTGCCGTTGTCGGCATGCGGCGCGCCCTTGACCAGTGCGATGACGTACGGCAGCGACACGGTGCCTTCCATCGGAATCACGAACTGCACGTTGGCGCGGTCCTTGTAGATCGCACGGTACGCGTTGAAGTCGAAGTCGATCAGGATAGGAATCTCACCCGAGAGCACGCGAGCGTAGGCCGTCTGCTTCGGCACGATCGGCGCGTTGGCCTTGAGCTTCTGAAAATAGCCGATGGCCGGACCGAAGTTGTCCATCGAGCCGCCGAGCGCCTGGTTGGCGGCGATCGCCGCGGCATAGCCCGCGAACGCGCTGCTCGGGTCCAGATAACCCACCATGCCGCGATACTCCGGCTTGAGCAGGTCGGCCCACGAACGCGGCACCGGCTTGCCCTCGAGCGCGTCGCGGTTCACGAAGAAACCCACCGTGCCCGAGTGGATCGTGGTCCACATGCCGTTCGGGTCCTTCAGATTGGCCGGCACCTGATCCCAGTTGGCGGGCTTGTACGGCGCGAGCAGACCCTTCTTGGCCGCTTCGATCGCGGACGTGATCCCCAGGTACACGATGTCGGCCACCGGCGCCTTCTGCTCGGCGATGAGCTGCGCGACCGCCTGACCGGAGTTCTTGTTGTCGAGCGGCACGCGAATGCCGGTGTCCTGTGCAATCGCCTTGACCTGACCAGCCCAGTCCGCCCACTCCGGCGGGCAGTTGTAACAGATGGCGGTCTGCTGGGCCTGCGCGGCGCCAGCGCCGAGCAAGGTGCAAAGCGCCAGCGTGCGTGCGGCGCGGGTAATCCAAAGCTTCATTTCCGGGCTCCTGAATGTCTGAGCGTTGGCGGCACTCTCATGCCGCCGCAAGTTGCGGTCTGGTGCTAGTCCAATGCCTGATTGCCTCGGCGAACGCTGTGCTCTCTTGGCGGAGCCAGTCGTGCGCCCATTTCCTTGCTTACTGCTGCCCTGCAAAACCTTCAAAACCTTCAAAACCTTCGCCAGCCCCTATTCATCACTGCCTGGGCCTTGCTGGCCGATGCCGTGCGGCGGCGCCGCCACCGTCCCGCCACGCCGAATCTCGTGCGGCAGGATCAGCGCGTGGCTCAGCGACGCCTCGTGCCCGGGCGACGCACCGGCGCGCGCGTCGATTTGCGCGAGCAGGCGTTGCGCCGCGTGGCGGCCGATCTCCACGCTCGGCTGCACGACGGTGGCGAGCGTGGGCGAGAGCAGCTCGCCCACGGCCAGGCCGTCGAAACCGAGCACGGACATGTCGTCGGGCACGCGCAGTCCCGCCTCGCGCAGCGCGCGCATCACGCCGAGGGCAAGCAAATCGTTGGAGCAGAAGATGGCGGTGGGGCGAGCGCCGTCGCGCTCGCGCTGCGCCAGCCACTCGCGCACGCGTTCGCCGCGTGCACCACTGTTGAAATCGATTTCGACGGCGGGCAGCGGCGTGAGGCCGGCGGCCCGCATGGCGTCCCCATAGCCGAGATAACGCCGCTTGGCACGGTCGGAGGCGTGCAGCGCCCCGGTCACCATGACGATGTCGCGATGTCCCGCTTCGATCAGCATTGCCACGCCCTGCGCGGCGGCCGCCCGGTTGTCGACCGACACGCACGGCCGCGCCGGCGCGTCGTTGTAGAGCATCTGGCAGGGCACGCCTTCGGCGGCGAGATCGTCGATCAGCGCACTGTGCTCGGCATCGGCCAGCGTGAGCAGCAGGCCGTCGACGCGCTGTTGCAACAACGTTTCGATGGCGTTGCGCTCGCGCTCGGGGTCGTACTGCGTGGTCACGAGCAGCAGCCGGCGGCCGGTGCCGTCGATGGCCGCCTCGATCCCTTCGAGACAGTCGGCGAACACGGGGTTGCCCAGCGTGGGCAGCATCACGCCGATCAGGCCGGTGCGCTCGCCACGCAACTGCCGGCCGAGCGCATTCGGGCGGAACTTGAGTTCCGCCGCGGCGGCCTGCACCCGTGCCAGCGTCTCAGGGCGCACCAGTTGCGGCGAATTGAGGGCGCGCGACACCGTCGCAATCGAACATCCCGCGCGCTGCGCCACGTCCCGGATATCTGCCACGCCCATGCTCCTCTCGTTAGTGTCGTCAAACGACGCCGATATCGACGTTGACGGATTTTGCGTAAATGTAAACGTTTACGAAAACGTTTTCACTACGGGATTGTATGGATGGAATGTGATGAATTGATGACAGGCCCGGGGGGCGGTGGCCGGTGCCGGCAAAGCGCGCCAGCCCGCCTATACTGAAAGTCCGGTGCGGTTCCCCTCGGGCGCATTTGCCGCACCGGGCATGACGACGCCCCCTCCAACCACGAACGGGATCGGCCATGAACGAGTATCACTTTCTGACCCTTTGGCGGCTCACCGCGCCGCTCAACGAAGTCTGGGACACGATCCGCGACGTGGACCATTGGGCACGGTGGTGGTCATGCGTGCGCGAAGTGCGCACGCTGGATCCGGGCGATGCCGACGGTGTGGGCGCCGTGCGCGAACTCACATGGCATGGCGCCTTGCCCTACTCGCTGACGGTGGAGACCCGCGTCACCCACGTCGAGCCCATGCGCGAAGTGCGCAGCGTGGCCAGCGGCGAGGCGCAAGGCACCGGTGTGTGGCGTTTCGATACCGAAGGCGCGATCACGGTCGTGCGCTATGCCTGGGACGTGCACACCACGCGGCCATGGATGAACAAGCTCGCCCCCCTTGCCCAGCCGTTGTTCCGCTGGAACCACAATTACGTGATGCGCCGCGGCGGCGAAGGACTTGCCGCCCTGCTCAACGCCCACCTGGTCGAATATCTGGACTCCGACCTGCCTCCCGCGGCCATCGGCGAGGAACGTGACCCGCGCGACCTTCGTGAAGCCCGCGCCCGGGTGAACCACCCATCCCACCGCTGAACGGCGCTGCTACTCCCGCGGTTATTCCCGCTGCTATTCCATTAAGGAATAGACGATCCGCGACATTTCATTATTTTTTATAGACCCGGATGCCTAGACTTGAGGGCATCCGGTGGAGGACCCATGGCGTCGAGCGCCGCGCCGCCACCCCGCAAAACACTCAGCTCCAGGAGACCTCGTGAGCCTTGCGACTGCGCCGCTGCTGCGGCATTACGTGGACGGTGCGTTCGTCGCCACCGATCGTCAGTTCGATAACCTCAGCCCGGTCGACGGGCATTGCGTCGCGAAGGTTTGCGAAGCGGACGCCACCACGGTCGATCGCGCCGTGCGCGCCGCGCGCCGCGCCCTGCACGAAGGCCCATGGGGCAAGACCACGCCGGCCGAGCGCGCGGACGTGCTGCATCGCATCGCCGACGGCATCCAGGCGCGCTTCGACGAATTCGTGGCCGCCGAAGTGGCCGACACGGGACGCCCGCAGGAACAGGCACGCACCCTCGACATCGCGCGCGGCATCGCCAACTTCCGAATGTTTGCGGACCTCATCAAGACCGCCGGCAGCGAGGTCTTCGAGATGCGCGCGGCCGACGGCGGCGACGTGATGAACTACGTCACACGCAAGCCGCTCGGCGTGATCGGCATCATCTCGCCGTGGAACCTGCCGCTGCTGCTCTTCACGTGGAAGGTTGCCCCCGCCCTGGCGATGGGCAACTGCGTGGTGGCCAAGCCCTCGGAAGAAACGCCCTCGTCCGCCACGCTGCTCGCCGAGGTGATGCACGACGCCGGCGTGCCGCCGGGCGTGTTCAACCTCGTGCACGGATTCGGGCCGAACTCGGCGGGCGAATTCCTCACCCGGCACCCGGACGTCGCCGCGATCACGTTCACCGGCGAATCGCGCACCGGCAGCGCCATCATGAAGGCCGTGGCCGACGGCGTGAAAGAAATCTCATTCGAACTCGGCGGCAAGAACGCCGCCGTGGTGTTCGCCGACGCCGACTTCGAGAAGGCTGTCGACGGCGTGGTGCGCTCCTCGTTCACCAATGCCGGCCAGGTCTGCCTGTGCTCCGAGCGTGTCTATGTCGAGCGCCCGATCTTCGACAAATTCGTGGCCGCGCTCGGCGAACGGGCCGCCGCGCTGCGCATCGACGCGCCCGATGCGCCGGGGGTGCAGATGGGGCCGCTCGTTTCCCGAAAGCATCGCGAGAAGGTGCTCTCGTACTACCGGCTCGCGGTGGAGGAAGGTGCCACGGTCGTCACCGGCGGCGGCGTGCCGACGTTCGGCGACGACCGCGACGAAGGCGCATTCGTGCAGCCCACCGTCTGGACCGGCCTGCCGGACTCGGCGCGCTGCGTGCGCGAAGAGATCTTCGGACCGGTGTGTCACGTGGCGCCGTTCGACACCGAAGAGGAAGTGATTCGTCGCGTGAACGACAGCGACTACGGTCTGGCCGGATGCGTGTGGACGACGAATCTTTCGCGCGCGCACCGGGTGGCCCGGCAGTTCCAGACCGGACTCGTGTGGGTCAACACATGGTTCCTGCGCGATCTGCGCACGCCGTTCGGCGGCGTGAAGCTCTCGGGACTGGGCCGCGAGGGCGGCCGCCACTCGCTCGATTTCTATTCCGAAATCACCAACATCTGCATCAAACTGTGAGGCGACGGTGCGGCGCAATCGATGGGGGTCGAGCGCGCCGCACCCGTGCGCCAATGCTACCCAAGCCAATCGGAGACTGAATCCATGAGCGCATCGCAAGACACGCAGGCCCGCGTGGTCGAAGGCAAGGCCAGACCGCGCGGCAAATTCCCGCACATCAAGCGCGCCGGAGACTTCCTGTTCGTCTCGGGCACCAGCTCGCGCCGTCCGGACAATACCTACGCCGGCGCCCAGGTCGATGCCCTGGGCGTGACCCAACTGGACATTCGCGAGCAGACCCGCGCGGTCATCGAGAACATTCGCGACATTCTCGCCAGCGAAGGCGCTTCGCTCGCCGACGTGGTCGAAGTCGGCGCGTTTCTCGTCAACATGAACGACTTCGGCGGCTACAACGAAGTGTACGGCGAGTATTTCGACGAGAGCGGCCCCACGCGCACCACCGTGGCGGTGCACCAGTTGCCGCATCCGCTGCTGCTCGTCGAGATCAAGTGCGTGGCGTACTCGCCGCGCGCACGCTGACGAGACAGCGGCCAACCGATACCCCACCTGACGCGGCATGACCCGGGAGACAGCATGTTGACGTATGGCAAGCCTTTCAATTTCCAGCGCTGGATCGACGACCACGCACATTTGCTCAAACCGCCCGTGGGCAACCAGCAAGTCTGGCAGGACAGCGATTTCATCGTGACGGTCGTGGGCGGCCCGAACCATCGCACCGATTATCACGACGATCCGCTCGAGGAATTCTTTTACCAGTTCAAGGGCAATGCCTGGGTGAACCTGTGGATCGACGGCCGCGCCGAGCGCATCGATCTCAAGGAAGGCGACATCTTCCTGTTGCCGCCGCATGTGCGCCACTCGCCGCAGCGTCCCGAAGCCGGCAGCCTGTGCCTCGTGATCGAGCGCCAGCGCCCCGCCGGACTGCTGGACGGCTTCGAGTGGTACTGCCTGAATTGCGGCACCCGCGTGCACCGCGTGGAAGTCCAGCTCAAGAGCATCGTGACCGACCTGCCCCCGCTTTTCGAGGCGTTCTACGGCAACGAAGCGTTGCGCCGCTGCCCGGGCTGCGGAGAGATCCACCCGGGGCGCGCCGCGCAACCGAAGACCACCGCGGCATCCGCCTGAGCCACAGCGCCGCCCTCTGAACCCAATACGTCACGTCATGAAGAAAATCGACATGCACGCCCACTTCTTCCCGCGCATCGCGCGGGAGGAAGCGGCCCGCCTCGACCCCGCCGCCGCGCCCTGGCTTCGTATCGACGACGGTGGCGAGACCGGCAACATCATGCTCGACGACCGCGCCTTCCGGCCGGTCTACCGCGCGTTGTGGGATCCCGCGCTGCGTATCGAAGAACTCGACCGTCACGGTATCGACCTGCAGGTCGTGTGTGCCACGCCGATCATGTTCGGCTACCGCTACGAGGGCCGCAAGGTGATCGACTGGGTGCGGCGCATGAACGATCTCGCGCTCGAACATTGCGCCTACGCCCCCACTCGCCTGAAGGCCATGGCGCAGGTGCCGCTGCAGGATCTCGACCTGGCTTGCGCGGAAGCCTCGCGTGCCAAGGCCACCGGCCACGTGGGCGTGCAGATCGGCAACCACCTGGGGCCGAAAGATCTGGACGACGAACAACTCGTGGCGTTTTTGCGGCACTGCGGCAACGAGCAGATTCCCGTGCTGGTACATCCGTGGGACATGATGACCGACGGGCGCATGAAGAAGTGGATGATGCCGTGGCTCGTGGCCATGCCCGCCGAGACGCAGCTCTCGATCCTCTCGCTGATCCTCTCCGGCGCGTTCGAGCGCCTGCCGCGCTCGCTCAAGCTGTGCTTCGCCCATGGCGGCGGCGCGTTCCCGTATCTGCTCGGCCGCGCCGAGAACGCGTGGCACTGCCGCGACATCGTGCGCGCCGACAGCCCTCATCCGCCGTCGCACTATCTCGAACGCTTTTACGTGGACAGCGCGGTGTTCGACCCGCGCGCCCTGCGCCTGCTGGTCGACACCATGGGCGTGGAGCGCATCATGCTCGGCTCGGACCACCCCTTCCCGCTCGGCGAACAGGACATCGGCCGGCTCGTGGCCGAGCAACCGGGCCTGGACGAGAGCGCCCGGGCACGCATTCTGGCCGGCAACGCCCGGGAGTTCTTCAACCTCTGACTGGTGCTTTCCCGAGGTGTTTTTGAAATTGCTTGCCTACGCAAAAGGCGTCGTTTAGGCTGGGCACTGAAATATTTGACGCTTAAACAATATAGGACGATTTGTATCAGTCTGACGCGCCTGGCCTGCCATGACCGACGTGAAGAAGCGGTCAAGTATCCCGGCGCAAGTCCTCTGCTGACAGTGATTGCCAGTTTCGGCACTTAGTTTGGAGACCATGATGACGGGAACGAAGACCACGCAACGCAAAGCCATCGCCGTACTGGGCGCCGTCGCCGCAGCCGCCGCGATGTTCGCATCGACCGGGGCGCACGCCCAGGTGAAGATCGGTTTCATCGGTACGCTCTCCGGCCCCGGCGGCGCGCTCGGGCAGGACCAGTACGACGCCTTCATGCTCGCCGTCGAGCAAAAGGGCGGCAAGCTCGGCGGCGTGCCGGTGCAGGTCATCAAGGAAGACGACCAGCTCAAGCCCGACGTGGGCGTGCAGGCCGCGCAGAAGCTCGTGGAGCGCGACAAGGTGTCGATCATCACCGGCGTGACGTTCTCGAACGTGATGATGGCCATCCACAAGAACGTGACGAACGCGGGCGTGGTCATGGTCGGCTCGAACGCCGGCCCGACGCCGATCGCCGGCGCGCAGTGCTCACCGAACTTCTTCTCGACCTCGTGGGACAACGACGAGCTGCACGAGGCGGGCGGTCAGCTCTCGACCGATCTCGGCTACAAGAAGATGTACGTGATGGCGCCGAACTATCAAGCCGGACGCGACGCCGTGAACGGCTTCAAGCGCGACTACAAGGGGCAGATCGTCGACGAGGTGTACACCCAGGTCAATCAGCCGGACTACTCGGCCGAAATTGCCCAGTTGCAGGCCGCCAAGCCCGACGCCGTCTATGTGTTCTATCCGGGCGGCATGGGCGTGAACTTCGTCAAGCAGTACCGCCAGGCCGGCTTGCTCGGCAAGATCCCGCTGATCTCGGTGTCGACCATCGACGGCTCCACCCTGCCCGCGCTCAAGGAACTGGCCGTGGGGGCGATCACCAGCGCGCCGTACTCGCCGGATCTCGACAACGCGCAGAACAAGCAGTTCGTCGCGGCCTTCCAGAAAAAGTACAACCGCGTGCCCTCGATGTACGCCGCGCAGTCGTATGACGCGGCCAACCTGATCGACTCCGCGCTTGCCAAGACCAAGGGCAGCGTGGCGGACCGCGAAGCGCTGCGCACCGCGCTCAAGGCGGCCGACTTCGCGTCGGTGCGCGGACCGTTCAAGTTCGCCAGCAACCAGTTCCCCGTCGCGCAGTTCTATCGCGTGGACGTGGTGAAGGACGCCTCGGGCGCCGCCTTCGCCACCAAGGGGCAAATCCACATCAAGACGCGCGCCGATCTGGCCGCACAGTGCAAGATCAAATCGTAAGCTGCTGCGCATTGCATGGTGGGGCCGTCGTGGCTCACGATGTCCCGCCATGCGTGATGTGAACTGCTGGACCGGCACACGGCGAGCGCGCCCCGCGCGCGGGATCGCCGCGGGCCGCTGCTGAAGTGTCCGTGGCCCCCACCGCCACCGTCACCGCCGTTGCACGACCCGGGCCATACCGGAGCACCATCGAGGGTTTATGAAGCGCTACCGCAATTTCGACGACGCCGAGCTGGACGTTCAATACAACGCTCGCGCCACCACGCCGAACATTCTCGACATCCTGGAACAGTACGCCGCCGACAGCGCGCATGCCCGCGCGACCACGCCGTGCGTCCTGGATGTCGCCTACGGGGAGCATCCCGACGAAACGCTGGACATCTTTCCCGCGCCCGCGCCCGGCGCCCCCGTGTTCTTCTTCGTGCACGGCGGCTACTGGCGCGCGCTCAACAAGAGCGATTCGAGCAACATGGCGCCCGCCTTCACACGCGCCGGCGCCACGGTGGTCGCCGTCAACTACTCGCTCGCGCCGGGTGCCTCGCTCGACACCATCGTCGACCAGACCCGACGGGCGCTCGCGTGGGTGCATCGCCACATCGGCGAGCACCACGGCGACGCGCGCCGCATCCATGTCTGCGGCAGCTCGGCCGGCGGCCACCTGGTGGGCATGCTGCTTGCCCACGGCTGGCACGCGGCATACGGCGTCCCCGAGAACGTGATCGCCGGCGCGGCGCCGCTCTCCGGCCTGTTCGACCTCACGCCCATTCCGTTCACGCACATCAATGAATGGATGAAGCTCTCCGAGGAAGACGCCCGCCGCAACAGCCCGTATTTCCAGTTGCCCTCGCACGGCTGCCCGCTGGTGGTGTCGTACGGCGAGACCGAGACAGCCGAGTTCAAGCGCCAGACCGACGACTACCTCGCGGCGTGGCGCGCCAGAGGCTTCGAGGGGACGTACGTGCCGATGCCCGGCACCAACCACTTCGATATCGTACTCACGCTCAACGACGCCGCGAGCCCGCTCACGCAGGCCATCTTCCGCCAGATGGGGCTTCCCCGGGAGGCGACATGAGTCTCACGCTTTTCGTCATGCAGTGCCTGAACGGCCTGCAACTGGGCATTCTGCTGTTCCTGATGGCCGCCGGCCTCACGCTGGTTTTCGGCATCATGAATTTCGTGAACCTCGCGCACGGCTCGCTGTACATGATGGGCGCCTTCATCGCCGCCACCGTGTACAACCACACGGGATCGTTCGCGCTTGCCGCCGTGGCGATCGTGCCGGCCATGCTCGTCATCGGCCTGATCGTCGAGTTTGTCGCGCTCAAGACCCTTTACGACCGCGATCACCTCGACCAGGTACTGGCCACCTTCGGCCTGATCCTGTTCTTCAATGAACTGGCCCGGATGATCTGGGGGCCGTCGCCGTACTACATGGAAGTGCCCGAATGGCTCGCCGGCACGGTGAATCTGTTCGGCCTGGCGTACCCGGCATACCGCTTCCTCATCATCGTGGTGGGTCTTGCGGTGGCGCTCGGCTGCTATGTGCTCATCCACCGCACGCGCATCGGCATGCTGATCCGCGCCGGCTCCACGCACCGCCAGATGGTCGGCGCGCTGGGGGTGAACATTGTGCTGCTCAATTCGCTGCTGTTCGGCCTGGGCGCGATTCTCGCCGGGATTGCCGGCCTGATGGCGGGCCCGATCCTGTCGGTTCAGCCGGGCATGGGCGAGCCGATCCTGATTCTCACGATGGTCGTGATCGTGATCGGCGGCATCGGCTCGGTGCGCGGCGCGTTTCTCGCGGCGTTGATCGTCGGCGTGGTCGATACGGTCGGCCGAACGGCATTGTCCGCACTGCTGCGCAGCCTCATGGAGCGCAGCACCGCGGACACCGCCGGCCCCGCGCTGGCGTCGATGCTCATCTACCTTGTGATGGCCGCCGTGCTCGCCGTGCGCCCGCAAGGTCTCTTCCCGGTCAAACACGGCTGACGATGGAAACGATGGAAATGAAACTCAATCTTCGCACTGCCGTGCCCCTGTTGCTGCTGGCCGCGCTGGCGTTGGTGCCGCTTTACGCGACATACGCCCAGCAACCGTTCTATCTCACCCTGTTCGGGCGCATCGTCGTGTTCGCCATCGCGGCGGTCTCGCTCGACCTGATCCTCGGCTACGGCGGCATGGTGAGCTTCGGCCATGCGTTGTATCTGGGCCTCGGCGCCTATGTGGTGGGGATCCTCAGCTATCACGGCGTGGACAACGGCTTCGTGCATCTCGGCCTCACGCTGCTGCTGTGCGCGATCGTGGGTGCCGTGACCGGCCTGCTGTCGCTGCGCACCACCGGCATCGCATTCATCATGATCACGCTGGCGTTTGCCCAGATGTTCTACTTCCTTGCCGTGAGCCTGAAGCAGTATGGCGGCGACGACGGCCTGCCCGTCTCCGCCGGCAGCCGCTTCGGCAGCGTGACGCTCGACGATCCGGCCGTGCTGTATTACGTCGCGTTCGCCGTGCTGTGCCTGTGCGTGTGGGCCGGTCGCCGCCTCGTCGAGGCCCGCTTCGGCATGGTCATTCGCGGCGCTCGCCAGAACGACCGTCGCATGCGTGCGCTCGGCTATCCGACGCTGCGCTACAAACTCGTGGCTTACATCCTGAGCGCCATGGCCTGCGGCGTGGCCGGCATGCTCTACGCCAATCTCACGCATTTCGTCTCGCCCGCGTACATGGCGTGGACCGCCTCCGGCGAGTTGATCGTGATGGTCGTGCTCGGCGGCCTCGGATCGTTCTTCGGTCCGGTGCTCGGCAGCGCGGCCATGCTGCTCATCGAGGAGTGGCTCAAGGGCATGACCGAACACTGGATGATCATCTTCGGGCCGCTGATCGTGGTGGCCGTGCTCGTCTCGCGACGCGGCCTGTACGGCCTGCTCGGCGACCTTCAGGTGCGACTCTCGCGCCGCACCGGCACCGTGGAGGGCAAAGCATGAGCCTGCTTCGCGTGGACCAACTGGTCAAACGATATGGCGGACTGACCGCGACCGATCACTTCTGCCTCGACGTCGCGCCGGGCGAGCTGCACGCCATCATCGGCCCGAACGGCGCCGGCAAGAGCACGCTCATCGGCCAGCTGGCGGGCGAGCTGCGCTCCGACGAGGGCAGCATTCATTTCGACGGGCGCGACATCACCGCCATGCCCATCGAGCAGCGCGCCCACGCCGGGCTCGCGCGGTCGTACCAGATCACATCGGTGTTCCGGGAATTCACCGCGCTGGAGAATGTGATGGTCGCCGTGCAGGCCATGCAGGGGCATAGCTTCGGCTTCTGGCGTCCGGCCATCGGCGAAGCGTCGCTCGTCGAGCCCGCACGCGAGATCCTGGCGCGCGCCGGGCTCGCGACGCGCATGCACGTGCCGGCCAGCGCCCTGGCCCACGGCGAGCATCGTCAACTGGAACTGGCCATGGCCCTCGCCAGCCACCCGAAGCTGCTGCTGCTCGACGAGCCGATGGCCGGGATGTCGCAAGCCGAATCGGAACAGATGACGCATCTGCTCGCCGAACTCAAGGGCGATTACGCGATCGTGCTCGTGGAGCACGACATGGACGCCGTATTCGCGCTCGCCGACCGCATCACCGTGCTCGTCTACGGACGCGCCATCGCCTGCGGGACCGCTGACGCCATTCGCAACGACGCCGGCGTGCGCGAGGCCTATCTCGGGGATGACACCCGCAACGAAATGCTGGGAGCGACCGCATGAGCACATTGTTGTCTTTGTCCGGCGTCGAGTCGTATTACGGTGCGAGCCAGGCGCTGTTCGGCATGCATCTGGAGATCGAGCGCGGAACGTTCGTCACGCTGCTCGGCCGCAATGGCATGGGCAAGTCCACCACCGTCAAATCGATGACGGGACTTATGCGCCCGGCGCGCGGCGAGATCGTGTTCGACGGCCAGCCCGTGCATGCGAGCCCGTCGCATCGCATTGCACGGGCCGGGATGGGGCTGGTCCCCGAAGGCCGCCAGATATTCCCCACGCTCACCGTTCGCGAGAACCTCGTCGCGACCGCAGGCAATCGCCACGGCGCCAGCTCGCCCTGGACGCTGGAGCGCATCTACGGCCTCTTCCCGCGGCTTCGCGAACGCGAGAAGAACCTGGGCAGCAATCTGTCCGGCGGCGAGCAGCAAATGCTCGCGATCGGCCGCGCATTGATGACGAATCCGAAATTGCTCATTCTCGACGAAGCCACGGAAGGCCTCGCGCCGCTCATTCGGGGTGAAATCTGGCAATGCCTCAAGCAACTCAAAGGCAGCGGACTGTCGATCCTGTGTATCGACAAGAACCTCGCGCCGATGCTTGAGCTCGGCGACCGGCACTACATCGTCGACAAGGGCCGTGTGGCCTGGCAGGGCGACTCGGCGAGCCTGCGTCAGGCGCTGCCCGAGCTGCAGACCTACCTCGGCGTGTGAATGCGTGTGAATGCGTGTGGATGCGTGACAGTGCGCGTGAGCGCGCGCCACCGTGCGCGCCTCACTTTTTTGCGTACACTCCGCGGCACCCCGCCTGTACGAAGTGCGTAGTATTCGATAGGTGTCAGACGCGAAAATCGGGAGTGTTTTGTGAAAGCACCCAGCAGCACTGTGTGGTGCAATCGGCTCCGCTTGATTGCCTTAGCAAGCGTTCCGATTTCCAACATTCAGACTCCCGGGCAGGACTATGGCTTACTCAAATACGCCTTCGAATCCCTTCCGCTGGCTGCTCACGCAAGACACCGGTGCGCCACCGCCCACTGAGCCGGCACACGTCAAGAACGGCCTTCCAGCGGATCTTCCGCTCAACATCAAGGAGCTGCCTCGCACGCCGCTACCGAAACTGGAAGTATTCCCCGACGAACTCCTCGCGCTACGCAAGCATCTGGGCATGTCGCGCAACGTGTTCGCGCACTACCTGCGCACGAATCCGCGTACGCTGGAGAACTGGGAGCAGGGTCGCGCACGCCCCAACGCCCAGGCGGCGTGCCTGATTCGACTCGTGCAACAGAATCCGGGCCTGGTTTCGTCCCTCGCGCGACTCTGACGCGCATCTGATGCGGCGTTGTCACGCCGCGAGCGCCTTCGCCCCTCACCCCACGCGCAGTGCCTCCAGGGCGGTATGCCATCGACGACGTCAAGACATCGCGACGTGACGGCATACCGCCCTGTGGCGTTCGGACGATCGACACACGTTCACGGGCACGCGCGGTATTACGGAGTCAGGCCGCACACCTCACGAAGGCAGGCGACGAAGCGCTCGCAAGCGGGGCTTGGCGGCCTGTCGGTGCGCAGCGAATATCCCACGTCGCCGAAGCTGCCCGGCACGGTATCGGCCAACACCCGCAGCAGCCCCGATTCGACGAACGGCTTGGCGGCCGCGCGCGGCATGAGCACGACACGCGGGCTCTCCAGCATCAGGCCGATGTTGGTAAGCATCGAGAGGGATTCAACGACGTCCTCGGGCAACGCCAGTCCGGCGTCATGGAAGAGGCGCTCGGCGGCCAGCCGCGACGGCGACTCGGGCACCGGCAGGACCCACGCGCCTTCGCGCAACTGCGCGAGCGGCACTCGCTCGGGCGCATGGGCCCAATGGCGCTTGCCACCGACCACACAGAGCGATTCATTGAAGAGCACTTCGTGCGTGAGCGCGAACGCGTTGGCCACCGGTAGCGCACGCTCGGGCAAGCGGCCCACGACGATATCGAGGTCGCCGCTCGCGAGTGCCGGGAACAGTTGCGCGGTGGTGGCCTCGCGAACCGTGACCAGCACGCCCGGCGCGCGTCCCTTGAGCATGGCAATGGTGCGAGGCAGCAAATCGGCCGACGCGGAGATCAGCGTGCCCACGATCACGTGACCGCTGGTGCCGGCGCTGAACGCATTGACCTCGTCGGTCAGGTAACGCAGTTCGGCCATCAGCGATTTCACGCGATGGCCGAGCAACTCACCCAGTTCGGTGGGCTGCATGCCGCGATTGCTGCGCACGAACAACGGGCCCTCGAAGCAGGCCTCGAGTTCGTGCACGATCTTGCTCACGGCCGGCTGCGTGAGTCCCGTTTCATTGGCCGCGCGCACGAGCGAGCCCGTCTCGAGCACGCGGTCGAAGACCTGGAGTTGATGGAACTTGAGCTTGCGTCCGAGGTTGAGGGCGGTCCAGGGAAGTGATCGCATTGGCGTCCTGTCAGGCCGCCGCCGCGGAGCCTGTCGGCGTGAGCGGCGAGTGCGGCGCGGGAGCGGGCTCGACCGGCTCCGACGACAGGAACGCCGTCACGAACTCCTCGAGCATGGCGATGTCGGGCAGCGAAGCCGGGTTGACATGATGATTGACGAGGCACCCGTCGAACGTCAGCACCAGGATGTCGACCAGACGCGCGCGTCGCACACTGTCACGAGCCAGGCTCGGGGCGCACGCGGCCAACATGCCCGACAGGCGTTCGCGAAACCACTGCAACAACGCCGGATCGTACGGGTCGCCGGGGCTGACGGTGGCCAACGCCTGGACCAGATTGTGCGAGAAGCCGTTATCGAGCCGCGGCAATTGCACCAGCGTGCCGGCCAGCAGCGTGCGCATGCGGGCATGGGCCCCGTGTGCGGCCAGAACGTCCGCCTCTATCGCGGTGACGCGCGCCTTGAACCATTTTTCGTAAACACAGAAGAAGACTTGCAGCTTCGCCGTGAAGTAGCTGTAGATGTTCGCGTGCGAAATACCTGCGCGCTTGGCAATCTGCACCATCGTGGTGTCGACATACCCTTTTTCCAGAAATAGGGCCTGCGACGCCTCCAGGATGGCCTGACGAATGTCTTCTTTCTTGACTTGTGGCATGTGTGAGCCTGCACGGATAGGCCGGGCACCTTGATCGAAATTTCTCAACGTCCACTGAAGCGCATACCGAACGTCAGCGCGCACAGTATGCCAGCGCAAAAGCCCCTTGCGGCGAAAACTAAGCGCAAACACTCCCCCGGACTTTCCCGGTGTTTAAACGCATTCGACGTGAATTGCGATGACAGACATCGCGTATTACGCCGTCTTGCCGCGCAATGTGCGCATGAGCGCCGGACGACCGACGAGGCGTCCGGACCGTGAAACGGCCGCCCCGAGATACTTCAAAATTGAACTGTTTCGATGTCATGTTTCTCGCCGCGGACATGAGCGCGCTGCGGGCCGGCTTCGCACATGCGTTCGTATATTTCAACGAATACGGAATTGACGATTCCCCTCGCATCGAATGTCGCGCTGTCGCGCGTCGCTACCTACATCACACCTCCGCCGTTTGCCGACAGCGCGATGTCGGAGCATTCCTACATTAATTCGGACTACATCGCATACCTTGCATGTGAGCGTTCGGCGTTGCGTCTGCCCTATCGAGCGCACCGGCCGGAAACGCCCGCCCTGCGGCGCGTCCCAGGGCGATTACAAACGCTTACAAGATCCGGCGATCCAAATTTCGCAACTTGCGTCCAACATGGGTCGGCAAGCGATGCTGGTCGGATGACGTTGGCGGCGCGGTGCTCGATGGCTGCGTCGACGGCCCAGCCGAATCGCCCTTGCTTTTTCGAATCCATGATGACGACGAGTGGGACGAACACCGCTCTCGCAAGGAGGTCATGATGCGAACGAATGCTGAGAACCGCGCCCCATTCACCGCCAGGACGGTGGCGGCCATAGGACTGGCGGCCCTGATGCTGGCGACGGCGGGCTGCGCATACCAGGCGCCGCCCCAGCCACGCCTGCCCTATCGAGGTAACGAACCGACGAATCCGGCGTACCAGCCCAATTGCGGACCGCCGCCGTATGCGCCGGGCTCGGCGTGCAGCCCGTATGCCGCACCGCCTCCGCCGGTTGCCCCGGGCACCGACGCCTACGGGCGCCCCTACCCGCCGACGGATGCTTCGGGCAGGCCGTACGCGTCCGATGCCCAGGGCCGTCCGTATCCGCCACCGCCCCCGCCTCCGGCCTACCAGGAATCGAATCCGGCAGGCGGCGCGGGCGCACCGGAGCCGGGGTCGGCCACCGCGCACTGACGGGTCCGTCGATGTGCGTCGAACGACATCGATGCGCCGTCCCCGGCGGGATCGTCGAGCACCGCTTTCATCAAACGGCAGGCCGCCCGGACACGACGACCTGCGAATACCCGGGGGCCTCGCCCCTTTGAAGGAGCCATGCGTCATGAAAACCACACAACGATGGATCTCGCACCTCTCGCATTTTTCCCGTAAGGCGGCCCCGGTGCTCGTAGGCGCCGCGCTCGTCGGCACGCTGGCCGGCTGCGGCGGCATGACGCCGCGCGAGTCGCGTAACACCGCGGTCGGCGCCGGCGTCGGCGCGCTGGGTGGTGCGCTTATCTCCGGCGGCGACCTTGGCACCACCGTGGGCGGCGCCGTCGTGGGCGGTGTGATCGGTAACGTCATCACGAACGATCGTCGCCGCTACTGACGGCTGACGGGCCGTTCCCGGGCGGCAGCGTGCTCGCCGGGCGAGCCACGCGCCGCCGTCATTGCTCAAGCCATAAGGAGAAGTGCGACATGACATCCCAAGTGACACTCCGCCAACGATCGCTTCGAACGCTGTCCGCGCGTCGGCTCGGTCGCCGCACGCTCGCGGCAGCCGCCCTGTGTGTCGGCGCGGCGGCACTCACGCTCGCCGCCGTGCCGGGCTATGCACAGCAGGCGCGCGCCCCGATCAACGGCGTGGTACCGACCACCCCGGTGCCACCGCCCCCGCCGGCTGCGGCACCAGGGGCACAAGGCCCTGACTATGGCGACGCGGCCGATCAGAACGCCGCATTGGGGCTCTATTTGCAGCGCTCGTTCGACGTGATCGACGCGAACCACGACGGCAAGATCGATCGCAATGAATGGGCCGCCTACCAGCGCAATCAGTTGCAGGCACGCCGCGCAACCTTCGAGCGCTACTTCAGGGCGGCCGACAAGGACGGCGACGGCTATCTGAGCCGCGACGAAACGGCGGCCGCCGAGCCCTTCCTCTACCAGCATTTCGACCAGATCGACGTGAATCACGACGGCAAACTCTCCCCGGCGGAGATTCGTGCGTTCTTCCGCCGTTACTACCACGAACGGGAGCAGGCCGACGCAGCGACGACCAAACCCTGAGCGCGCGCCCGGGCTCGCAAGCCCCTGCAAGCGAAAGGGAGCGAAGGGGTTGGCGAAAAGCAAAACGCCACGGCAAGCCGTGGCGTTTTGTACTTGCAGCCCCGGGGCCGCGACAACGAGTCACTGCCCCTCGATGGCGGCGCGGCCTGTTGCTGCCGCGTACCGCCCCCACCCATTACACGTGGAAGAACTCAGCGATGATCGCCGCGCCGAGGAACGTCCCGGCGTTGGCCAGGAACGACACGACCACGATACGCCAGCCGAGGCGACGGAACGCGGGAACGTCCTTGGCAACCGACAGACCGGCGTAGGTCAGCATCGGCGTGACGAGGGCCAGGAAGTTGATCTTGCCCGTGAACTGTTCGACCACTGGCGCGAAGGGGAACGCGGGCGAGGTCAGGAACATCGCGATCAGCGACACCCAGCATACGGCCGGCACCTTGCGGCGCGTGACGAAATACAACGCTTCGCCGACGATCACGGCGCAGATGATGATCAACATGCCCGGAACGCCGTCGAGGAACGGCGTCTTGAAGGCCATGCTGTTGCCCACGAGCGCCAGTGCGCCCGAGAACACCCACGCGAACAGACGCGCACCGAAATTCATTTCGACGGTGTGCGCAGTGCTGGCCTGCTTGAGTTCCTTGGCGGCTTCGGCGTCGGCCACGGCAGCGGCTTCCGCGTTGGCGCGACCGCGCTTGCTGATACGGCCGAGCACCGGCTCCATCACGCGGTAGCCCCACACGGCGAGCGGCAGCGAGATGAACAACGTGAAGTACGTGCCAATGGTCGTCGTGATCAGGTTCGACGCCGCCGCGAACGTGGCGACTTCCTTCGCGACTTCCGGCGTTTGTTGCGCGGCGATGGCGCCGGCTGCGGCCGCCATCATCGAGCCCGAGCCCACGCCGGCGCCCATGGCAAGCGAGTGCGGATGGAACAGGTTCAGACTGGCGACGAAGCCGGCGAACAGCGAAATGAACACGGCGCCGAAAACCGTGCCGGTCAGGTACTCGGCCAGGACGCCGCGGCCTTCGGGCGAATCGAAGCCGTACTTTTCACCGATGATGGCCAGGCTCGGCTCGCGGCCGACCGAGAAGGTCGCACCGATCGCTTCGCGCTTGATACCGAGCATGAGCGCGACCGGCAGGCCCAGAATGATCGTGCCCACGAAGTGGCCGAACTCCTGGAACACCAGCGCCCAGCCGGCAGCCACGAGCTTGGGCAGCGAACCGCCCACGAGCAGGCCGAGCTTCGCCACGAACAGCAGCAGTGCCGGTTGCAAAATGGCGGCCGCCTTGTGCTGCAACGGCAGGTCGATCTGCGCGAAGCGCGGCAACCGCGCCTGTGCCAGACCCAGCGCCGCGCCGAGCAACAACGCCCAGACCATCGGCAACAACACGATCTTGCCGTGACCGGCGCTGATGCTGATCGCCCCGATCAGCTCCGCGATCACGAGGATCACGATAGCCCATACGTACAGGCGCACGCCATCGCTGAAGGCGCCCCCTTGCGGCTTTGCCGCGTTTTGTTCCATGACTGCCATCTGGGTCTCCACTGCACTTGCTATTGAACCGGTCCGGTGCCGTCCGGTTGCCCGGAAGATGCGCGAACATTTCGGTGGTTAAGGAAATTCGGCGCGCCGCTCACCGGGTTGCGAAACCCGGCGAACGCACCCCACGGCGCCATTCGGCACTGCGGCACTGCGCATCAACAACCACGCCTTACCCAATGCGCTCGCCATATTGGCGCGCCTCGGTGACAGCAACAGCGTTCCGCGCCGAACCACCCGAGGGCGGCATTATACGCGGTCAAAATCACCGTTCCGGCCGCTTGTCCCGCGGGCTGAAACGGCCGCATGCCGGACGGGGCCTCACGACCGATGTCCGGCACACTTCCAACATTTCTCACACCTTTACGATGCATCCGCGAACGCGGAACGCACGATGACAGCCCATTTGCGTGGGAATCAGACGTAACCGAACGGCGTGGCCGGATTCGCGGCCGTCTCGACCCACACGCTCTTCGTCTGCGTGTACTCATACAACGCTTCCACACCGCTCGAGCGGCCATAGCCGCTGTGGAGGTATCCGCCGAACGGCGAGGCGACGTTGATCGTCTTGTAGCCATTGATCCAGAACGTACCGGCGTTGACCTGCGACGCGACACGGTGCGCACGGGCCACGTCCTGCGTCCAGACGGCGCCGGCCAGGCCGAATTCGCTGTCGTTGGCGATCGCGAGCGCTTCCTCTTCGGTGTCGAACGGAATGGCCACCACCACCGGGCCGAAGATTTCGGTGCGCGCCACGCCCATCGCGTTGTTCGCATCGGCCAGCACGGTCGGGCGCACGAAGAAGCCGCCGTCGCCGCGCTGCTGCGACCCGGCCGCCAGACGCGCTCCGCCCGCGACGCCCGCGTCGATCATGTTCATCACGTGCTGATACTGCGTTCGGTTGCAGATCGGGCCGACTTCGGTGGCATCGTCGAGCGGCTCGCCCACGCGGATCTGCTCCGCGCCGCGCGCCAGCATCTCGATCATGCGGTCGTACACGCCGCGCTGCACCAGCAAACGCGAACCGGCCACGCAGCTCTGCCCCGCACTGGAGAAGATGGCGGCCTGCGCGCCCAGGCAGGCGCGCTTCAGATCGGCGTCGTCGAAAACGATGTTCGCCGACTTGCCGCCCAACTCGAGCACGCTAGGCAACAGGCGTTGCGCGGCGGCCGCGGCAATCTTGCTGCCGGTCGCGGGCGAACCGACGAACACGACCTTCTTGACCACCGGATGCGAAATGGCGGCCTGCCCCGTGGTGTGACCGAAGCCTGCCAGCACGTTGATGAGCCCGCGCGGCACGCCGGCTTGCTCGGCCAGCGCCGCCACGACGAGCGAGCTCGCCGGGGTGAGTTCCGACGGCTTGAGCAGCACGCCGTTGCCCATGGCGATGGCGGGCGCGAGCTGCCAGCCGCAAGTAAACACGGGCGCGTTCCAGGGGGTGATCTGCAGCACCACGCCCATGGCTTCACGGCGCGTGTAGTTCAGGTGCGTGCTCGGCACCGGGATCACGTCGCCGAAGAATTTGTCGGTCCAGCCGGCGTAGTACTCGAACATCTCGGCTACCTTGCCGACCTCGCCGCGGCAATCGCGGATCGGCTTGCCCGCGCCGATCGATTCGAGCTGGGCGAGCGCCTCCGCGTTCTCGCGAATCTTTGCACCGACGGCCTGCATCACGCGACCGCGCGCGGCATGCGTGAGCGCCCACCAGGTCTTTTGCGCGGCCTGCGCGGCATCGGCCGCCTGCGCAACGACCGCGGCGCCGGCGTCGCGATAGGCCAGCACTTTCTGCCCGCTGGCCGGGTTCACGATATCGATGTCGGCGTCGCCCGCGCCTTCGACGAGTTCACCGTTGACGTACGAGCCGATGGTGGTGGCGTTGGGAAAGAATTTGTGGAATGCGCCGAGCAACGCGGCGGCTTGTTGGTCTGCCATGAGAAAACTCCGTGCGATGCACCTCGCGGCGCATCGTCCTATGCAAAACTGAAGAGATCGAAAATCGGCCGTGACGATTCACGTCACCGCGCCCGCTTCAAAACAGCCGGCCCCGGCCGACGCTCACGCCCGTCCCGGCTCGATGAACTGCACGATACGGTTGAAGTCCTCGTCGTCGCCCACCGTCGCGGCACTCGCCGCCCAGAGGCGGCCGACCTCGGCCGACAACGGCCCGGTCGCGAGCGTCCCCGCCTGCTCCGCGAGGGCCATCGCCAGACGCACGTCCTTGCGCATGAGCTTCATCGTGAAGCCCGAGTCGAAGGCGTCGTTGAGGATCCACGTCGGATAGTTGGTTTGCGTCACACCGCTGCGGCCCGAGCCAGCGTTCAGCCCCTCGAGCACTTGTTCGGGCGCGACGCCGGCAGCGGTTGCCAGGCGCATGGCTTCACCGGCCACGATCAGATGCGCCGCGCACATCAGGTTGTTGATGAGCTTGGTCACGTGGCCCGCGCCCACATCGCCGATGTGCACACGCTTGGCCGACATCGCCGCGAGCACCGGCTCGATACGTGCGACGTCCTCGGCCGCGCCGCCCAGCACCATCGTGAGCGCGCCGTTGAGCGCCCCCTTCGGTCCGCCCGACACCGGTGCGTCGACCAGCGCGATGCCCTTCTCGCGCAGCGTGACGGCCAGCGCCCGGGTGCTCTGCGGATCGGCGGTCGAGGTGTCGATCACCACCAGCCCTTCGCGGCCGTTCGCGGCGATGCCGTCGGCGCCGTTGACCACGGCCTCGACCACTTGCGAGGTCGGCAGCGACAGCACGAGCGCGTCGGCTTCGCGTGCGAGTTCGGCCACCGACCCGCGCAGGCCGATGCCGGCGTCGGCCAATGCCGCGCCCGCGGCCGGCGACGGGTCGAAGCCGAGCACCGTGAAACCGCCGCGCTGCAACGACAGCGCCATGCCGCGTCCCATGTTGCCCAGTCCGACCACTCCGATGATTTTCATGTTGACTCCAAATTGACTGCGAGGATAACGCCACCCCCACGGGCGACGTCGCTTGCTTCGCGCGCCGCCCCGGGACGGCCCACGTCAGGACATGTCCTGGGAATACTTCAATGCGGGTGGTTCACGAACTCCAGCACGACGTTGCCCGCGAATTCGGGCTCCACGACCAGACCGTGCTCGTTGTAGCCGTATGGCACGCCGTGCTCGCGCCACATCGCCTCGATGCGCGCCAGATCGGGGGCAAGCAACGTGATCGCCACCGCATGCGTGCGTGTGCCCTGTGCCATCGGCAGGCCCACCGCGGCATAGCGCGCCTCGGCGCGTTGCGGCGACATCGCGAGCAGTTGGCCGCAGCCGGTGTCGGCCACCGCGCCCCCGTCGTACAGATCCACATGACGCGCGCCGTAGAGGCGCTGCCAGCGCGTGGCGAGCTGACGCAGCGCCGTCGCGTCCGGCGTCACGTACGTGATGCCGACAATGGCGCTCACGCCGTTCGGGTGGCGCTGCCACTCGGGCACCCAGATCAGTTCGGGGCGATGCTGGTGGCAAATGAAATTGGAGGCGTCGCCGAGCGTGTCGTCGAGGAACAAGCCCAGCGAGACGACCGCTTCGTCGGGCGTGCCGTCCGGCTTGCGCATGGCACGGCGGAAGTCGATGATGCCCTGCGTCTCGAGCCCGGCCTGGGCGAGACGCGACTGATCCGCCCGGGCGTCCTTGCTGTGCAGTGCCACGAGCGAGACGCCCTCCTCCCGGGCGAGAAAGCTTCCGAGATAGCGTCCGAAACAGAAGTCGCCCACCGCGTTCGTGCCGAACTTCGCGGGATCGTCCACGCCGATCAGTTCGATGAAGTTGTCCGCGAACATCATGAGCGAGGTGACCGTGCCCCACGGGTGATACGACACCGGCGACGGCGAGAAACCAAGTCGCGCGTAGTGCGCGAGGCGTCTCGGGTGGTCGTGAACGGTGACCAGCGGATGATCGATGCCGAATCGCGTGTTTCGCGGAGGAATCATCGGGGTCTCCTGTGGAATCGTTCGTGGGTCCCGCGCCGCTCATGCATCGCGGCGCATGCCATCTGGCGCGGAATCGGGCCGCCGTCGCCCGGCCTCGCCTGGGTTCGGGGCCGGGCGATGGGGCCGATCCGCATGTTTTGCAGTGTGGATTGAAAAAAAACGACGCTCAATGACAACGCTTGAAGATTTTTGTTCTAAAAATTAGTCTTTAGGCTATGACACCCGCCATCAACGAGAGCCGTCTGGCCTATTTGTACGAAGCCGTCCAGTGCGGCACGGTACGTGCCGCCGCCGACCGGCTCGACATCGCCCCGTCCGCCGTGAGTCGCCAGATCGCCCTGCTCGAGGCCGAACTGTCGCTACCGCTCATCGAACGCCACAAGCGCGGCGTGCATCTCACGCAGGCGGGCCGCCTGCTCATGGAGTACTACCGGGAGCAACGCGCCCACCAGGAGGACTTGCTTGCCAAGCTGCAGGAAGTGCGCGGACTTCGGCGCGGGCATATTCGACTGGCCGTTGGCGAGGGGTTTGTCAGCGATCTGATGGGCCCGCCGCTGCAGTATTTCTGCAGGCGCTACCCGGACATCACGCTCACCCTCGATCTGGCCGGCACCAACGAAGTGATGCGCCTGGTTGCCGAGGACGACGCGGATATCGGGCTCGTCTACAACCCGCCGGCGGAGCCCAAGATCGTTTCCCGGGCGCAGTTGCGCCAACCCGTGCACGCCATCGTCGCGCCCGATTCGCCGCTCGTCGCACGCGCGGCCCAGGCGGGCGCCTTGCGTCTGGACGAGCTCTACGACGTGCCGCTCGCACTCATGCACGGGGCCTACGGCACCCGCCAGATGATGGAAATGGCCGAGCAGTCCGAAAAGCGCCGGCTCTCGCCCGCGGTCACCACCAACTCGATTTCCGTGCTCAAGCACTTCGTTCGCGCCGGATTGGGCGCGACGTTCCTGCCCGCGTTCGCGGTGTCGCAGGAGATCGAAGCCGGCATTCTGAGTGCGCTGCCGATCGATCACCCGATCCTCAATCGCGCCGAGGCGCATCTCGTCACCCGCGCGGGCCGCCGGCTTTCCGGGGCGGCCAATCGGCTGCTCACGCATCTGGCAAGCAAGATGGAAGCCTTCGGCGCGCCGGATTGAGGCGCCTGCGGGCCACGCGGGCGACCGCCCGGCAAGCCGGTGCGGCGCCGCGCCGATGCCGACGGCCTTGTCGGCCGTTGCACTGACGGCGGTTTCGGTTGCTGGCACGCAACAATCCGGCGACTAAGCCTTTACCCGATGTTGCAGGCGTGAGAATTCAGCTATAAAGAAGCCATCCGGGCGTCGCGCGCAAAGTTATCTCGCAGTACAAGACATCGATCATCTTGGCGCGCCTCGCCAGCCGATTCCGGTCGCCGGACGGCCCCTGCGTGTCACGTGAGCGTCATTCCGACGGCGCGTGGCAGCACGCCGAAGACGGCCTCACGCCAGTGGACTGCCATGAAAACGATCTCTGACGACCAGAGCGTGCCGGCATCACTCGCAACCGCCCGCACGCTCCCGTGCGGCGCCCGTTGCCCAGGCGTTTCCGCTTGCCGATTTCTCGTCACTCGTAACGAAAATTCAGGCTTTCCCGAGCGTCTCCTGCCTCGCCCCGAAACGGGCGATGGCCGACGACGACGGGCATAACCACGCGAGAAAGGTGCGGGGCAAAACGCAACCTGGGGAACAGACCATGAAAAAGAAGCTCATCGCAGCCAGCCTGCTGTGCGGCATCGGCTCGTTCGCGCACGCACAGTCGAGCGTGCAACTTTATGGCCGTGTCGATGGCGGCTTCCAGTTCATGAACAACCTGCAGGACGGCAACGGCGGCACGACGTCGCGCTGGAGCGCTCAGGGCGGCGACTTCGGCACCAGCCTGTTCGGCCTGCGCGGATATGAAGATCTCGGGCAGGGATTGCATGCGGTATTCAATCTGGAAGGCGGCTTCCAGTTGATGAACGGCTACAACAACAACGGTTCCGGCTCGATCTTCGATCGGCGTGCCCTGGTCGGCTTCAATTCCCGCTCGTGGGGTCAGCTCACGCTCGGCCGCAACCTGTTCATCAGCAATGGCGTCTGGGATTTCGATCCCTTCCAGCAGCAGGCCTTCTCGTCGGCATCGCTCGTGCGCGGACGCAACTGGCCGCAAGCGAGCAATACCGTCAATTACCAGAGTCCGAACTGGTACGGATTCGATATCGCCGGCCAATACGCATTCTCGAATATCGCCGGACAGTTCAACAACGGGCGTGGCATGGGCGCCCAGTTGACCTACACGCACGATCGTTTCCAGTTGCGCGCGTTGTATGACGAAATTCGCGACACCAACGGGCGATTCACGGACGTGTTCGCCACCTCGCGCGAGTATTTCGCGGGAGCGAATGTCTTCCTGAATCGCTTCACGATCTCGCTGGGCTACACACACATGTCGGCGCCTGACGCCCCCGCCCCCGATTTCGCCACGCGCGCCGATCACTACTGGGCCGGGGTGAAATGGCAGGCGACGGCCGTGTGGGCGGCCAACGCGGCGGTCTACCACGTGAACGTGCCGGGCGGTTTCGGACACGCGACAATGTTCGAGCTCGGCACCACGTACAACCTGTCCAAACGCACGTTCCTGTATGGCACCGTCGCCTACGTGAAGAACAGCGCCAACCAAAGCTTCTCAGTCGCCGCCATTCCGAGCGACTCGCTTGACAACCCGCCGCCAGGCAAGAGCCAGACCGGCGCCTACATCGGGGTGTCGCACTCGTTCTGAGCGCATGCGGCGCTGTTGACTTGCGCGTCGCCGGGCAACGGGTGCCAGCGCCCGTCGTCCGCGCCCACGGTGCCGTCCACCATGAAAAAACCCGCCGCGCCCTTTCAGGCGCGACGGGTTTTTCGTCGCTCGTTCAGACCGCATCGCGGCCTCTCGCGCTGTCCTACGCCACCGGCTTGCGCTTGGGCTTGAGGTCGGTGCTGTCGATTTCCTCGAGGACATCGCGGAACTCCGCAATGTCTTCGAAGCTGCGATACACGGAGGCAAAGCGGATATAGGCGATCTTGTCGAGGCGCTTGAGTTCGCGCATGACCAGTTCGCCGATACGCTGGCTCATCACTTCGCGCTCCGCGCCGGCCAGCAGCTTGTATTCGATGCGCGCAATCGCGGCATCCATCGCTTCGGCACTCACGGGGCGTTTGCGAATCGCCAGTTGCATACTCGCACGCACCTTCGCGCGATCGTACTCGGCCCGGCTGCCGTCTTTCTTGACGACCGCGGGCATGGCAAGTTCGACACGCTCGTACGTGGTGAATCGCTTGTCGCACGACGGGCATTTCCGGCGTCGCCGAATGGCGGCGCCGTCTTCCGCTTCACGCGAGTCGATGACCTGCGTGTCGTCGTGCCGGCAGAACGGGCAGCGCATGCGTGCGACGCCGTCGGCTTAGCCGTAGACCGGGAAGCGCTTGGTCAACTCGGCGACCTTGGCGCGGACCGTGGCCAGCGTTTCGGCGTTTTCCGGGTTGTCCAGCACGTCGGCGATCAGGTTGCCGACCAGCTCGGCTTCAGCTTCCTTGAAGCCACGCGTGGTCATGGCCGGCGAGCCCAGACGCACGCCGCTCGTCACGAACGGCTTTTCCGGATCGTTCGGAATGGCGTTCTTGTTGACGGTGATGTGCGCTTCACCCAGCGCGGCTTCGGCAGCCTTGCCGGTGATGTTCTTGGCGCGCAGGTCGACCAGCATCACGTGCGATTCGGTCTTGCCCGACACGATGCGCAGGCCACGCTTGACCAGCGTCTCGGCCAGCACGCGTGCGTTCTTCACGACTTGTTCCTGATACGCCTTGAATTCCGGCGTGGCGGCTTCCTTGAACGCGACGGCCTTGCCGGCGATCACGTGCATGAGCGGGCCACCCTGGATTCCCGGGAAGATCGCCGAATTGATGGCCTTCTCGAACTCGGCCTTCATCAGGATCACACCGCCGCGTGGGCCGCGCAGGCTCTTGTGCGTGGTGGTCGTCACGAAATCGGCGTGCGGCACGGGGTTCGGGTACACGCCCGCGGCGATCAGGCCGGCATAGTGCGCCATGTCGACCATGAAATAGGCGCCGACCGACTTGGCGATGCGCGCCATGCGCTCGAAGTCGATCTTCAGGGCGAAGGCCGATGCGCCCGCCACGATCATCTTCGGCTTGTGTTGCTGCGCGAGTTTCTCGGCAGCGTCGTAATCGATGTCTTCGTTCTCGTTCAGGCCGTAGCTCACCACGTTGAACCACTTGCCCGACATGTTGACCGGCGAGCCGTGCGTGAGGTGACCGCCGTGGGCGAGGCTCATGCCCATGATCGTGTCGCCCGGCTTGAGCATGGCGAAGTACACGCCCTGGTTGGCCTGCGAGCCGGAGTTCGGCTGCACGTTCGCGGCCTCGGCACCGAACAGCGCCTTCACCCGATCGATCGCCAGTTGTTCGACCACGTCGACATACTCGCAACCACCGTAATAGCGCTTGCCCGGATAACCTTCCGCATACTTGTTGGTCAGTTGCGAGCCCTGCGCTTCCATCACGGCCGGGCTGGTGTAGTTTTCCGACGCGATCAGCTCGATGTGGTCTTCCTGACGCTGGTTTTCCTTCTGAATCGCGGCCCACACGTCGGGATCGACGGCGGCAACGGTGGATTTCGATTTGTCGAACATGGCGGTTCCGTTGAATTGAACAGGTTTTCCGGGAGGGGATGGTGCAGCGCGCCTTCCTTTGTGCTTCGGAAGACGATAGACAGGGCAGCACCAACCATCACGGCTGCCCAGGCGAACGGCAAATAAGACCCCGGCGCTTCCCGGTGGGTTGATCCACCTCGGGCGCACAAGGCTGTGCACCCTAATCGCCAGTCACGCGGGGTTTGTGGCGTCAATAGTTTATGCGAGCTTGCGGCGTTAGGCAACCGGCTCGGAAACCCGCACCGCCACCCTGCAGAACGCCCCGTGACGCAACTGCGACAGCGCCGGCGCGGTGCCGCACAGACAGGCGATTTCAATGCTTCCGCCGCCGGACATGCCAATGATGGAAACCTTACGGCCCGGCGCCGACATGGTGCCGCGAAGGCCGCCCGGCATTCGACAGGCGTACCAACGAGGGGGAACCGGTCGCCGAGCCCGCCGTCATGCAAGGCCGGTCGTGCGCGCCGCGGGGGCCAGCGCGAGGAACAGCGCCTGCTGCGCGCTGATGGCGGCCGCCCGCGTCGGGTACAGACGCGCCCAGGCACGGGCCGTCAGCTCTCCACCCAGGTGCCTCAGCACCTCGCCGCGTCTGGCCATCACATGGTCGACCAACGCGTCGGCATCGCGCGTATCGTCCCCGTGCCCGGCCAGCGCCTGCGCCTCGCGGGCAAGCTGACAGGCATCGGCCGCCCACGGTCGTATCGTCGCCGCATCGATGCGGCCAAGACGAAACGCCATTTCCGCCGCCACCGCTCGCACACCGTCCGGCTGTCTCAATTCGTCGCGAATCGTCTTCTCGTGAGCGTGCGGCACGAACCCCGCCAACCGACGCACAAACGGGGTGCCGACAGCGTTGCATGACACGCGCGTCCGATCGACCCATGGTGGCGCGGCACCGTCCATGCGCTGCGGTGGGGCATCGATATCGTTCAAGGCGTCCGCGCACAGGCAAGCCCCGAATTCCACCGTCATCACGTGCGGCAGATCGTTCTGATCCCGCCAGATCCCCACGTTCTCCATGGCCGCATCGCACAGCGTCCGGTTGTCCAGCCAAAGGGCGGCGAGGTACTGGCGCTCGAGTTCACATTGATAGATGTCGGGCAGCATGGCGCAGCGTTGCGTGCGCCACCGGTTGGCGTCGTCACCGGGCTGGCCTTCCCCAAGGCGATCGAATGCCCTCGCCGCACCCTGAGCGCGAGGCGCAGCGCCATCGACGACGCGGCTCGCGGCATCGCTCTCGAGCCAACGGCCAAGGCTCGAGTAACCGGGCAGATACGGCGTTGCCAGAAAGACACGCGTCGCATCAAGCGTGCCGTCGTATGCCGCTGCACAGCCCCGAACCAGGATCGCTGTCGGCGTCACCAGCCCCAACGCACCGAAGAGCCTGGACGCGAACCAGGCCAGCGACGCCTGCCGGGCATCCGGATACGCCCTGACGACGAACCGGGACGCGTCCGCGTGCGGGCCGAGCCGCATCTGCACCGCAGCCGGTTCCGGTGCCGCCTCGTGAACACGCTGCGCCGCGCCGAAATCATGGGGTCCGATGCCCGGCAGCGGCACATCGCAGCCGTCGCATCCCGCAACGGCCCCAAGACGGCCGAAAGTCGTCATCGTGGCCGGCAGCGCCAGCGCCGCCGCGATGCCGCCGGGCGCGCCCGGACCGGATGCCGGGGATGCCTGGGGTGTCGTCGGCGCCGGTTTGGCCGCTGCCGCTTGCGCGCCTGACAAATAGCCGTGGATATCCATGACGACCCTCCTTCGTCGTATGGCGAGGCCCCGGCACGCAGTGCGCGGGCCGGCCGACCCGTTCGAGATCGGCCGATGTTGCTGCGGCAGTGCGCGGCCAGCTTTCGAAAATGAGGCAACATCGGACAATTCCGCCGCACGTGATAGGCTCGTCCCATGTCTACGCTTGCCCGCATTCTTGTCAGCAGCTGCCTGCTCGGCCATCCGGTTCGCTATCACGGACGCAGCGCGTCTTGCGAATCCGAAGCCGCCGCCTTTCTCGAGCGCTGGCATGCCGAAGGTCGCATCGTCCCGGTCTGTCCGGAAGTCGCGGGCGGCCTGCCCACGCCGCGGCCGCCCGCCGAAATCGAAGGCGCCGCCGGTGGCGACGCCGTCTGGCTCCAGCGCGCACGCGTGATCGACGATACCGGCGCCGACGTGAGCGCTGCCTTTCTCGACGGCGCACGGCAGGCACTCGCGTTGGCGCTGCGTCATGGCGTACGCATTGCCGTCCTCAAGGAGGACAGCCCGTCGTGCGGCAGCACGTCGATCTACGACGGCAGCTTCACGGGCGGGAAGGTGCGGGAAGCGGGCGTGACGGCGGCCTGGTTGCGACGCCACGGTATCGAGGTGTTCAGCGAACACACGCTCGCCGAGGCGGATGCGAGACTGCGCGCCATCGACGAGCGCCGATAGCAGGCCGATAGCGCGCAGACAGCGCGGCGATATGGCGACGCCCCAAGCGCCGCCTGGCGTGCGTCGTTACAACTCGATCTTCGTGCCGAGCACCGCAAGGAACTGGGCGATCCAGGCCGGATGAGCCGGCCAGGCCGGCGCAGTCACAAGTTTGCCGTCGGTGTGCGCTTCATCAATGCCGATCTCCATGTACTTCCCGCCGGCCAGGCGCACTTCCGGCGCACACGCGGGGTAGGCCGAACACTCCCGTCCTTCGATCACGCCGGCCGCCGCCAGGAGTTGCGCGCCGTGGCAGATCGCGGCAATGGGCTTGTCGTTCTGCGCAAAATGCTTCACCGCCTCGAGCACCGCATCGTTCAGGCGCAGGTATTCGGGGGCGCGTCCGCCGGGAATGACCAGCGCGTCGAAGTCGGCTGGCGACAGGCCGTCGAACGTGGCGTTGAGGGTGAAGTCGTGGCCGCGCTTCTCGCTGTAGGTCTGATCGCCCTCGAAATCGTGAATCGCAGTGCGCACCTTGTCGCCCGCCTTCTTGCCGGGGCAGACCACCTCCACCCGATGGCCCACGGCCATCAGCGCCTGCACCGGCACCATCAGTTCGTAGTCTTCGACGTAGTCGCCCGCGAGTACCAAAATCCGCTTCTTGCCCATGTGACGCTCCATTCAGAGAAAAGAGGGAGGGGAGAACCGCCCTTCCATGTTACTCAATTCCGGTGACGTCACCGGGACGGCCGCGAACCCGGGCCACCGTCGCGCCGATCGCATTCGGCCGCGCCGCGGCCATCGCGGCCCCATGGTGGTCCCATCATGGCCCCATTTCGGCCCCGTCGCGCCCCATCCCTGGCGTATTACGAATACCCTTCGGACGAAAAAAAACCGCGTGCCGGGGCACGCGGTATCAAGTCGGCGCAAAACGCCGTCGGTCAAGCGGTTGCCCGGCGGTGCCTCGCTCGAGGAGACGCCGCGCGAGCCGGACTCGTCAATAGGTTTCGAGATGCAGACGCCCTTCCGTCTTCATCCGCTGCCACAGCGCCTGCCAGTCGAGACCGGCCTCGCCCGCGATGGTCTGCAGCACTTGCAGCACGCCATCCTCCATGCCCTTCAGGCCGCACACGTAGATATAAGTGTGGTCGTGCCGGAGCAACGCTGCCACGTCGGTCGCGCGCTCGCGCATGGCGTCCTGCACGTAGCGCTTGGGCTGCCCCGGCGTGCGCGAGAACGCGAGGTTCGTGTCGATGAAATCCTTCGGCAGATTGAGCAGCGGACCGAAGTACGGGAGCTCGCCCTGCGTGCGCGCGCCGAAGAACAGCATCAGCTTGCCCGTCGCGCCTTTCAGGCGCCGACGGCGACGATACTCGGTCATGGCGCGCATGGGCGCCGCCCCCGTGCCGGTGCAGATCATCAACAGATGCGAATCGGCGTGATTCGGCATGAGGAACGTGCTGCCGAACGGGCCCATCACGTTCACCACGTCGCCCTTCTTCAGATCGCACAGATAGTTCGAGCACACCCCGCCGACCGCCTGATCGTGATGGTCCTTCGTGACGCGTTTGACCGTCAGCGCCAGGTTGTTGTAACCGGGTCGCTCGCCGTCGCGCGGCGACGCGATCGAGTACTGCCGTGCGTGATGCGCGCGCCCGTCGGCGGTAGTGCCCGGCGGGATGATGCCGATCGACTGTCCCTCGAGCACCGGGAACGGTTGCTTGCCGAAGTCCAGCACGATGTGATGAATGTCGCTCTCGGCGCTCGTGTCGGTCAGACGGTAGTTGCCGACCACGGTGGCCTGCACCGGCGCCTTGTGGTTGTAGAGGTTGACGTTCGGCTTTGCCGCCGACCACGGCGGCACGACCGAACCGCGTACGAGATCCGAGCCACCGATGACCGGTTCCGGCGCGTCCGACGGATTGACGCCCGCCGGGGCGGATGCGGCCTCGCCGATCGATCCCTGGCCGGCAATGGCGTCGTCCTGCACCGGAAGTTCGTCCCAGGTGAGCTGATCGTCGATGGAATAGGCTTCGGCCCTGAGCACGTCGCGCCAGTTGTCGATCGCCCCCGTCGGGCACGGCGAGATACACGCCATGCATCCATTGCACGTGTCCGCGCGCACGACATAGTTGTTGTCGTCGTGCGTGATCGCGTCGATCGGACACGTCTCCTCGCAGGTGTTGCAGCGAATGCAGATCTCCGGATCGATCAGATGCTGCTTAAGAACTTCGACCGGAACGGGGCCGTTCATGATGCTGTCTCCTTGTGGGGAATGCGCCTGGGGGGCTGCATGGCCCCCCGCGTCATCAGTTGAAGCGCACGTACTCGAAGTCGATCGGCTGGCGGTTGATGCCGATCGGGGGCGGCGCGATCCAGTTCGCGAACTTGCCCGGCTCGGTCACGCGGCCCATGAGCGACGCGACGTAGGCACGGTCTTCCGACGACGGCAGCCACTCGCGCTCGTGCGCGGCCCATTCGGTCTCGCTCACCACACGACCGTCCGGCGACACGCGCACCCCCGCGAACGTGCCGATCTGGCGGTTGAACGCCTTGTGGGGCACGGTCAGGCGAAAATCGATGCCGGCCTTCTCCAGCACCTTGTTCCAGCGGTTCACGCCCGCGACCGAGTCCTTGATGTAGTCATCGCGCAGCACTTCGTTCATCGCGTTGAGCATCGGCACTTCGCGCTCCACGAGCCGGCCGTTGTCCACGTCCAGCAGGCGATACATCTGGCCATTGAGCTGGTGGTCGTCGTCGCGCTTGCTTTCCTCGTAACGCCCCTTGAGACCCGAGCTGTAGAAGATGGCGGCGTTCGACGACTGGTCCGCGCCGAACAGGTCGATCGTCACGGAATAGTGGAAGTTGATGTAGCGCTGAATGGTCGGCAGATCGATCACGCCTGCCGCGCGCAGCTTCGCCACATCGTCGGTCTTCAGTTCGTTCATCACCTGCGCGGTACGGGCGATGACGCGCGACACGCCCGACTCGCCCACGAACATATGGTGCGCTTCTTCGGTGAGCATGAACTTCGTGGTGCGCGCGAGCGGGTCGAAACCCGACTCGGCCAGCGCCGAGAGCTGGAACTTGCCGTCGCGATCCGTGAAGTACGTGAACATGTAGAACGACAGCCAGTCCGGCGTTTTCTCGTTGAACGCGCCCAGAATACGCGGATTGTCCTCGTCGCCCGAACGTCGGCCGAGCAGCGCTTCGGCTTCCTCGCGGCCGTCGCGGCCGAAGTAGCGATGCAGCAGATAGACCATCGCCCACAGGTGGCGGCCCTCTTCCACGTTCACCTGGAACAGGTTGCGCAGGTCGTACATCGAGGGCGCCGTGAGTCCGAGGTGACGCTGTTGCTCGACCGACGCCGGCTCCGTATCGCCCTGCGTCACGATGATGCGGCGCAGGTTCGCGCGATGCTCGCCCGGCACCTCCTGCCACGCGGCCTCGCCCTTGTGCTCGCCGAAATGGATCTTGCGATCGGCCTCGCCCGGCGTGAGGAAGATACCCCAGCGATAGTCCGGCATCTTCACATGATCGAAGTGCGCCCAGCCGCCCGGATCGACGCTCACCGCCGTGCGCAGATAGACGTCAAATCCATGCGAGCCTTCCGGGCCCATGTCGCCCCACCAGGACAAAAAATTCGGTTGCCACTGTTCGAGCGCGCGCTGGAGCGTGCGGTCATCCGACAGGTTGACGTTGTTGGGGATCTTCTCGCTGTAGTTGATCGAAGCCATCGTGGGAATCCTCGTGTCTCGTGCGTATTCTGTGGAAAACGTCTCGTTGGATGTCGTCGCGCGTCGCCTTGCGTCGCGCGACGACCGGTCCTTGCGTGCGTCCCGGTCAGACGCGATTCAGATCGAACTGCGCCTTGTTGCCCTTGCCGTAGACCTTCAGCGCCCCCTTCTCGCCCACGGCGTTCGGACGAATGAAAATCCAGTTCTGCCAGGCGGACAGGCGGCCGAAGATGCGCGTATTCATCGTCTCGCGGCCGTTGAAGCGCAGGTTTGCCTCCATGCCGGTGAGCGCGTCGGGCGACATGGCCGCACGCTCCTCGATGGCGATGCGGATTTCGTCGGGCCAGTCGAGATCGTCCACGGCGGCCGTCACCAGACCGAGTCGCTCGGCTTCGTCCGGACGCACCTGGCGGCCGATCGTGGCGCGCACCGCGTCGAGTTCCTCGGCGTTCTCGTAGAACCGGCGCGCCAGGCGCGACTGGTCCGTCACCATCGGCAGCAGGCCGAAATTGACCTCGGTGAGCGTGATGGCCGGCTCGTCTTCCTCGCTTGCCGGCAGCGACGCCATGTAGGTGCGATCGGCGGCAAAGGCGAACTCGGCGAGCGTGCCGGTGAAGCACGAGTCGGGTTCGATCAGGGCGAAAAGCGAGCGCGACGACACATCGATGCGCGCGAACGTGCGGCGCAGCATGCCGATCGTCTCGCGCACGAACCAGTGGTCCTGATGCGCGAGCAACGAGGCATCGGCGGCAAGTACGTGCTTCGCGTCGCCTTCGGTGCGCAGCAGCCACGTGCCGATGTCGAGCTCGTTGGTGCGCAGGTTGAGAATGGCGTCGTCGAGTTCGCGTGCCATCTTCAGCGGCCACCAGTTGATGCCGGCCGCCTCGATGCCCGCGATGTCGGCGGGCGGGGCCGACTTCGGCGCCTTGACGGTGAGGCTCGCCGTGCGATTGGCGCGGTCGATTTCCACTTCGACGAATTCGTAGCGGATCGCGTCCGGCTCGTCGGTGCGCTCGATGCGCGTGAGCGTCACGCCCTTGCCGCCCGGACGATCGCTGCCTTGCGCGAGCTCCAGCGCACGTGCCGCGATCGTCTGCGCGAACTGCGCGGGCTTCACGACTTCGTCGACCAGACGCCACTGCTTGGCTCGCTCGCCGCGAATGCCTTCCACAATGGTGCAGAAAATGTCGGCCCGGTCGTTACGCACATGGCGCTTGTCCGTCAGGCGCGTGAGGCCGCCGGTGCCCGGCAGTACGCCGAGCAGCGGCACTTCCGGCAGCGCAACCGACGACGAGCGGTCGTCGACCAGATAGATCTCGTCACAGGCCAGCGCCAGCTCGTAGCCGCCGCCCGCGCATGCACCGTTCACGGCGGCGAGGAACTTCAGGCCGGAGTGGCGGCTGGAATCCTCGAGACCGTTACGCGTTTCGTTGGTGAACTTGCAGAAATTGACTTTCCAGGCGTGCGACGACAGGCCCAGCATGAAGATGTTCGCGCCAGAGCAGAACACGCGGTCCTTGGCGCTGGTGACCACCACGGTCTTGACTTCCGGATGTTCGAAGCGGATGCGCTGAATGGCATCGTGCAGTTCGATGTCCACGCCCAGGTCGTACGAATTGAGCTTGAGCTTGTAGCCTTCGCGAATGCCGCCGTCTTCCGCAATGTCGATGGCGAGCGTGGCGACGGGGCCGTCGAAGCTCAGCTTCCAGTGCTTGTACTGCGAGGGGTCCGTACGATAGTCGACGTGGGGTTTGCCGAACATGATTGCCTCCAACACGAATAATGATCTTGTTGGATTGCAATATAGTGCAGCACAAACCCACCGTCAACCGTTTAGTTAAATAAAAATGAATTATTTTGCAGTTGCACCTCGTCAGTCGGACGATAACTGCACGGCGAGGCGGCCGCGCAACTGCAAATAGGCGTCTGCCAGAGCGCGCCCGCCGGTGTCGAAGCTCATGTCGGCCTTGGCATAGAAGTCCTGTCGGCCGGCCAGAATGCGCTTGAGATCGTCCATGGCTTCGGCATTGCCCGACATCGGTCGCAGGTCACCCTGCGCCACCACCCGCTTCATATGCTCTTCGGGCGAGGCCTGCAACCATACCGTATAGCAATGGGTGAGCAGGAAATTGAACGTCGCGGCATCGCTCACGATGCCGCCCGGCGAGGCGATCACCGCGCGCGGGTGCTCGGCGACGACCGCCTCGAGCGCGCGCAACTCGTATCGACGGTAGGCCGAGGCGCCATACAGCGAGTAAATCTCCGAGGGCGGGCAACCGGCCAGTTGCTCGATCACGCGGTTGAGTTCGACGAACGGCACGTGCATGTCGTCGGCGAGCATGCGACCGAGCGTGGACTTGCCCGCGCCACGCAGCCCGATGAGCGCGATGCGCCCGCGCCGGTCCGGGTCGCGCTCGCTGCCCGCGAACAGTTCGGTGAGTGCCTGGCGCGCGCGCGTGAGCGCCTCGCCGTCGCGTCCATGGAGGATTTCGCGAATGAGCAGCCACTCGGCCGACGACGTCGTTTCGTCGCCCACGATTTCCGCCAATGTGCAATTTAGTGCCTGTGCCAACTGACGCAGGAACAGCACCGACGCATTGCCGACCCCCGACTCCAGATTGGCCACATGGCGCTCGGAGACGCCGGCGTCGAGCGCCAGCGCCTTGCGTGTGAGGCCACGGCGGGCACGCAGCGTGCGTACCCGCTCGCCCAGCGCGACCAGGAACGGGTCCTTCTCACCGGCGCCACGTGCCGTCGGCACCCCATCGGCTTGCGCACTCTTATTCATCGGGGGAGATCCTCGAAGCAGATAACATGTAATATATTGCTTGACAGCGAAATTTGCATGCTCTAATTTTCACCATGCGTCGGTAAAAAAGCAAACACGGGCCAGACATCTGCGCACCGCCATTGATCGACGTCATACCAACAGACAGTGCGCGGACCGCCATGCGCGCGAACGACAGGGCATTGTCGAGACGATGCCGGCCGGCCTTTGCCGGGCCTCTGCTGCCGCCGCGACCGGTGTAGCGCCTGCGAACGTCCCCAGGAGACATGGATGGATGTGCCTCAATTTCAGGCGCTGATTGCCGCGCTCACCCGGCAAATCGACCAACGCCCGCTCGACGCCGGCCTCGCCGACTGGCTCAACACGCACTACGGTGCAGGCTCCCCCGGGTATGAAGCGCTCGCCGACGCCTGCCGCACCGGTGTCGCCGAAGGCTGGCTGTGCAACCGCGAAGGCGGCGGCATTCGCTACGGACGCGTCATCAAACCTTCGCCCGACACGCACGGCTTTTCCGTCGACGTTGTCGACATGGCGGATCTGGCCGGTCCGCATCACGTGCACCCGAATGGCGAAATCGATCTGATCATGCCGCTCACGGCGGGCGCGACCTTCGACGGTCATCCCGCAGGCTGGTGCGTGTACGGCCCCGGCACGGCGCACCGTCCGACGGTCGCCCACGGTCGGGCGCTCGTGCTCTATCTGCTGCCCGAGGGCGCCATCGAATTCACGCGCGGCGCCTGAGCGTCGCGCGCAGGCGCCTGCCGCCTGCTTCCCTGTTTGCTTATCGGTTCATGGACATGCGTACCCCTGCCTTGTTGGAAAACTACGTTGCCGGTCAATGGGTGGCCGGCAGCGGCGAACGCACCGCGCTCACCGACCCCGTGACCGGCGACACGCTCGCCTTCGTCTCGAGCGCCGGGCTCGATCTCGACGCCGCCTTCTCGTATGCGCGCGATACCGCCGGCCCGGCCCTGCGCGCGCTGTCGTATGGCGAGCGCGCCGCGCGTCTGTCACAGATCGTCGCCACGCTGCAGGCGAATCGCGACGACTACTACGCCATTGCCACCGCCAATGCCGGCACGGTCGCCACCGATTCCGCCGTGGACATCGACGGCGCCATCTACACGCTGTCGACGTTTGCGAAGCTCGGCGCGACGCTCGGCGACGCACACACGCTGCTCGACGGTGCCGCCGTGCCGCTCGCGAAAGACGCGTCGTTCGCGGTGCGTCACGTGTTTCGTCCGACGCCGGGCGTCGCGCTCTTCATCAACGCCTTCAACTTCCCGGCCTGGGGGTTGTGGGAGAAGGCCGCCGCCGCCTTGCTCTCGGGCGTGCCGGTGATCGTCAAACCGGCGACATCGACCGCCTGGCTCACGCAGCGCATGGTGGCCGATGTCGTTGCGGCGGGCATCCTGCCGCCGGGCAGCCTGTCGGTGATTTGCGGCAGCGCCGCCGGCCTGCTCGACCGGATCGGCCCGTTCGACATCGTCTCGTTTACCGGCTCGGCCGACACCGCCGCCACGCTGCGTGCCCACCCGGCGTTCACGCAACGCTCCGCGCGCATCAACGTGGAAGCCGACAGCCTGAACAGCGCGATCCTGCTGCCCGACGCCTTGCCCGGCACGCCCGCATTCGACCAGTTCGTGCGTGAAGTGGCGCGCGAGATGACCGTCAAGTCGGGACAGAAGTGCACGGCCATTCGCCGTGCGCTGGTCCCTGCCGAACATTTCGACGCCGCCGCGGCGGCGATCACCGAGCGTCTGGCGAGGACCGTCGTTGGCAACCCGCGCAACGAGACGGTGAAGATGGGCGCGCTCGTGAGCCTCGCGCAAAAGCGCGCCGTGCTCGAGGGCATCGCCCACCTGCAAGCGGAAGCCGAGACGCTGTACGACGGTAATCGTGATGCCGCCTTCGTCGATGCCGGCCCGCAAAGCGCTTGCGTCGCGCCGGTGCTGCTTGGGCTGCGCGACGGCACGAGCGGCGTGCGCATCCACGACACGGAAGTGTTCGGGCCGGTCGCCACACTCGTCGGTTACCGCGACCTCGACGACGCCATCGCGCTCGCCCGTCGTGCGCGGGGCTCGCTGGTCGTCTCGCTGTACAGCAACGATGCGGTCGCGATGCACGCACCGGCGCTCGCGCTGGCCGACGCGCACGGGCGCGTGCACGCCGTCGATCCGTCCGTCGCGAAATCGCAGACCGGCCACGGCAATGTCATGCCGCAGTCGCTGCATGGCGGTCCGGGTCGCGCCGGCGGTGGCGAGGAGTTGGGCGGATTGCGTGCTCTGCGTTTCTATCATGTGCGCTCGGCCGTTCAGGGCCCCGCCGCGCTGATCGAAGCGCTGACGCAGGATGCCGTGGAATTTCCGAACGGCTGACCCTGCCCCGCCATTCGCGCACTACAGTCAAGTTATCCGCAGCAAGCCGCAAGCCGTCGCAGTCAAGGTGATTCACACAGGCGCCGACAGAGCGCCAAAAGAACTCACGCCGCGTGGGCGCCCCGCATTTGGAGCGACCTCTCGCGGTGATCCACCGGAGGCAACATGGAAGCCGTACTCACCCCACCGCCGGCGAACTTCAACTTCGCCGCGCATCTGGAGGCGCTCAATCGCGAGCGCGCCGCCAAGACTGCATATCTCGACGACACACGCGCCCTCACCTACGGCGAACTGGCCGAGCAAAGCCGGCGCTTCGCCACCGGCCTGGCGCGCGCGGGCGTGCATCGTGAGCAGCGCATTCTGCTCATCATGCTCGACACCGTCGATCTGCCGGTCGCGTTTCTCGGCGCGTTGTATGCGGGCGTGGTGCCCGTGGTCGTCAATACGCTGCTCACCGCCGACGACTATGCGTACATGATCTCGCACAGCAAGGCGCAACTCGTGATCGCGTCCGGCGTGCTCATGCCCACGGTGCAGGCCGCCCTCGACAAAGTGGCGCAGACGGGCCCTGTGCCGCCGTGCATCGTCTCCCAGCCGGTCGCCGCCGAAGCCGGTGCCGCCCCCGCGCTCCCGACCTTCGACGCCCTGGTCGACGGCCCGCCGAGCGCCGTACCGGCGGATACCGCGGGCGACGACATCGCCTTCTGGCTGTATTCGTCCGGCTCGACCGGCAAGCCCAAGGGCACCGTGCATACGCACGCCAACCTTTACTGGACCGCCGAGACCTATGGTCGAAACGTGCTGGGCATTCGAGAAGACGACGTTGCCTTCTCGGCGGCCAAGCTCTTCTTCGCCTACGGTCTGGGCAACGGACTGACGTTCCCGCTGTCGGTCGGGGCGACCGTGATCCTGATGGCTGAGCGTCCGACGGCTGAAGCCGTGGCCCTGCGGCTTCGCCGCCATCGACCGACGATCTTCTACGGTGTGCCCACGCTCTACGCCAACCTGCTCGCCTCGCCGCACCTGCCTGCGCGCGCCGACGTGGCGTTGCGCCTGTGCACGTCGGCCGGCGAAGCGCTGCCGCGCGAGATCGGCGAGCGGTTCACAGCGCACTTCGGCGCCGAAATCCTCGACGGCATCGGCTCGACCGAGATGCTCCACATCTTCCTGTCGAATCGTGCGGGCCAGGTCGCCTACGGCACCACCGGCGAGCCGGTGCCGGGCTATGAAGTGCAATTGCGGGACGAACAGGGTCACCCGGTACCGGACGGCGAGATCGGCGACCTCTACATTCGCGGGCCGAGCGCGGCGCTGATGTATTGGTGCAATCGAGAGAAATCGCGCGCCACGTTCCTCGGCGACTGGCTCAAGAGCGGCGACAAGTATCAACGTCTACCCAATGGGTATTACGTCTATGCCGGGCGCAGTGACGATATGCTCAAGGTCAGCGGCCAATACGTGTCGCCCATCGAAGTGGAAATGGTGCTCATGCAGCACGACGCGGTGCTCGAGGCGGGGGTCGTCGGCCGCGACGATAACGGCCTGACCAAGACGCAGGCGTTTGTCGTGCTCAAGCCGGGCATGGCGCCGACCGAGGCGATGGCCAGCGAGCTCAAGGCCTTCGTCAAGTCGCGTCTGGCACCGCACAAGTATCCGCGCGAGCTGGTGTTTGTCGACGACCTGCCGAAAACGGCTACCGGCAAGGTGCAGCGCTTCAAGCTGCGCGAGTTGTTATAGGAGAAAAGAGAACGATGTCGGACGTACAGTTCGCGCAGATCGAGACGGCCTCGCACGGCCCGCTCTCGCTGGAGTACCGCTGGATTCACCCCGAGCGCAGCCAGGCCCCCCTGCTCGTGTTCCTGCACGAAGGGCTCGGTTCCGTGGCCATGTGGAAGGACTGGCCACAGCAACTCTGCGAGGCCGGGGGATTTCGCGGCCTCGTGTATTCGCGCAACGGTTACGGTCGCTCAACACCGCGCCCGCATGACGAGAAATGGCCGGTGGACTTCATGCACCGGCAGGCACGCGAAGTCCTGCCCGCGTTTCTCGACGCCGTCGGTGTGGGTGCGGCTCAGGCCGAGCGCGTTTGGCTTGTCGGTCACAGCGACGGCGGTTCGATCTCGCTGTTGTTCTCGGCGGCCTTCCCTGACCGGCTCGCCGGTGCCGTGGTCATCGCGCCGCATCTGTTTGTCGAGGACCTCTCGGTGGACAGCATCGCCAGGACGAAGACCGTGTACGAGACGAGCGATCTGCGGGCAAAGCTCGCGCGCTATCACGACGACGTCGATTCCGCGTTCTGGGGATGGAACGACATCTGGCTGAACCCGGCGTTTCGCGACTGGAACCTGGTCGGAGCGGTGGCGAGCATCACGAAGCCGCTGCTGGCGATTCAGGGTGAAGATGACGAGTACGGCACGATGGCGCAAATGGACAGCATTGCGGCCAACGTGCCGCACGCCAGGGTGGTGAAGCTGCCCGCCTGCGGACACTCGCCGCATCGCGACGCGCCACAGGCGCTGGGCGAGGTGATCGTGGCGTTCATCGGCGCGCACGCCGAGCGGCAGGCCGCATGACATCGCGGGCGTCTCCCGTTTCGGGGGAACGCCCACGGTCCCGTGACGGATCAGATCACGCGTACGCCCGGCTTGCCGGGGCGCATTGCCCCAACGATGCCCGCCTCGGCAAAGCCATCGGCACGGAAGACGGCCAGCACGTCGTCGACAGCCCCGGGCGCGCACGACACCAGCAGGCCGCCGGCCGTTTGCGGATCGCACAGCAGATCGCGATCGCGCGTGGTCAACCGATCTCCCAGTTCCACCGATGCGCCGTAAGACGCCCAGTTGCGCCCGGAAGCCCCGGTAATGCATCCCTTGTCCGCGAGTTCGCGCACACCGTCGAACAGCGGCACGTCGGCCATGCGCAAATACGCGGCCAGATTCGCGCCGCGGCACATCTCGAGCGTGTGCCCGAGCAGGCCGAAGCCGGTCACGTCGGTGAGCGCATGCACGCCCGGCAGCGCGGCGAGGGCCGGTCCGACGCGGTTCAGGCGCGTGGTCGCATCGATCATGAGGCGATAGCCCGCGTCGTCGAGCTGGTTCTTCTTCAGGGCGGCGGACATGACGCCGACGCCCAACGGCTTGCCGAGCACCAGCACGTCGCCGGCCTGAGCGTCGGCGTTGCGCTTCAGGCGCTTCGGATGCACCACGCCGAGTGCCGCCAGGCCGTAGATCGGCTCCACCGAGTCGATGCTGTGTCCGCCGGCAATCGGAATGCCCGCTTCGGCGCAAATCGATTCGCCGCCGCGCAGAATGTCGCGAATCGTCTCGCGCGGCAGCACGTTGATCGGCATGCCGACGATGGCCAGCGCAAAGATCGGCTTGCCGCCCATGGCGTAGATGTCGGACAGCGCGTTGGTCGCGGCAATGCGGCCGAAGTCGTACGGATCGTCGACGATCGGCATGAAAAAGTCGGTCGTGGCGATGATGGCCTGCTCGTCGTTGAGCTGATAGACCGCGGCATCGTCCGACGTTTCCGTGCCGACGAGCAGCGCGGCAGGCGCGGGCAGCGGCGTATCGTTGCGGGCCAGGAGTTCGGACAGCACGCCCGGCGCGATCTTGCAGCCGCAGCCGCCGCCGTGCGAAAGCGAAGTCAGGCGCGGAGCGGCCGGCGTGGCGCCCGCTTGGGTTGCATCGATTGCGGTCATGGTGGTTGGTGTTCGTTTATCGAATCTCGACGTATTATGGAGCAGCTTTGCCCTTGTAGCACCCTCTCACATGCGCCGTGAGCGCTGAACCTCAGGGGACCTCTCCATGCAACGTCGCCGCTTTCTCTCTCTGGGCGCCTGCGCCCTGCCCGCCTCCCTTCTCACCAGCTCGCTGCTGCCCGTCCAGGCACACGCGTCGCCGCGCGCCGCCTCGACACACGACGCCGCCGACGGCTGGCGCACATTCGAGCTGACGACGCAGGTCGATCTGCCCGCCGCCGCCGCGGGCGGCGGCCCCGCGCGAGTCTGGCTGCCCGTGGCGACTTCGCCCGGCGGCGGCTACCAGCAGGCACTCGGCACCCGCTGGGAGGCGCCCGGCGCGAAGGCGGAACTTCGCATGGTGCGCGGCGCGGCGGGCGTGGGGGTACCGATGCTCGCGGTCGCCTGGCCGGATGCGACGCAGGCCCGTACCGTCACGCTGGTCAACACCTTCGCCACACGCGACAGGCGCGTCGATTTGTCGCAGCCGCCGTCGGCCGATGCCCCGAAGGAAGCGCCGGCCGTGCTGCGCCAGTATCTGCAGCCCACGACGCTCCAGCCGACGGATGGGCTCGTGCGCGAGACCGCCGAGAGAATCACGCGCGGCCAACAGGGCGACGTGGAGAAAGCGCGCGCCATCTACGAGTGGATCGTGGACAACTGTCGGCGTGAAGGATCGGTGCGCGGCTGCGGCACGGGCGACGTGCGCTACATGCTTACCACCGGCAATCTCGCGGGCAAATGCGCCGACATCAACGCGTTGTTCACCGCGCTGGCGCGCTCGGTGGGCATTCCGGCGCGCGACGCCTACGGCGTGCGGGTCGCCACCTCGCAGCATGGTTTCAACAGCCTGGGCAAGGCCGGCGACGTGACGCGGGCCCAGCATTGCCGCGCCGAATTCCATGCCGCCGGCTATGGCTGGGTGCCAGTGGACCCGGCGGACGTGCGCAAGGTCGTGCTCGAGGAAGTGCCCGGCGGCCTGCCGCTCGACGACCTGCGCGTACGCGCTGCCCGCGCCATGCTCTTTGGTCAGTGGGAAATGAACTGGGTCGCATTCAATCACGGCGCGGACATCGCGCTGCCGGGCGCCACGCGAGCGAACCGCGAGCCCGTGCCGTTCCTCATGTATCCGAACGGCGAAGTGGCGAATGCCCGGCTCGACAGTCTTGACCCGGACACGTTCCGCTATCGCATGAGCGCGCGCGAGCTGACCGCCTGACCCGCGGCGTTTGCCTTTCGTTCACGCCGAACGGTCGATCTGCCGACCGACCGGCCACCAGAATGATCGCGCCGCGCAACGTGCGGCGCGACATCACGTCCCAAGGAGCGCCTTGCCATGCAGCGCCGACATTTCCTTCACACGATGGGCGCCATTGGCGCCGCCGGAGCCGTCGGCGCGATCGGCGGCATGAGCGCGCCGACCATGGCGGCAGGACCGTCCAAGGGCGCGGCGCAAGTCGACGACAGCGTGCTGGCCGGCACCTCCGGCGGCACGCTCTCGGCATGGCGCGGCGCCACACCGGCGTTTTCGCTGCCGGCCCTCGACGGCACCACGCATGCCTCGTCGGCATGGCGCGGGCGAGTGGTCATCCTCAACTTCTGGGCGACGTGGTGTGCGCCGTGTCGCGAGGAAATCCCGGCCATGGGAGCGGTGGCGCGGCAGTATCGCGAGCGCGGACTGATGCTCGTCGCCGTCAACTACAAGGAACCGCCGGCCACCGTGAAGCCGTTCGTCGACAAAGTCCCCATCGACGGCACCGTGCTGCTCGACATCGACGGCGCCGTCTACAAGCGCTTCGGTCCGATCGGACTGCCGGCGACGTATCTCATCGACCGCGCCGGCAATGCGCGCTTCTGGCGCATGGGCGAACTCGAGTGGAGCGACGTCGGTCTGCACGGCCACATCGAAACGCTGCTCGCGCAAAAGGGCGGCACGTCCGCCTGACGGGCCGCCGCTCCCGGTCGACCCGCACACGCCTGCCCTATTCCGGCGCGACCGAGCGCGCCGCGACGTGGACATGATCGAGCAGCCGCGCCGTGGGGCCGGCCAGCACGCCCTCGCGATAGGCGCAGTACAGGGGCGCGCGCGGCGGCGGCGCGAGCGGACGGTACACGATGCCCTCCACCTGCATGCGCATGAGCGATGCGGGCACCACCGACACACCGAGCCCTGCCGCCACGAGTGAGAGCGTGGTGAGCAAACGCGGCGCCTCCTGTTCGATGTTCGGGCTGAAGCCCGCGCCGTGGCATGCGGCGATGATCGCGTCGTACAATCCCTGCCCCGTGCGTCGCCGGTAAAGAATCAGCTTCTCGGCAGCGATGGCGGTCATCGGGACCACCGCCTTGCCCGCGCGCCCCGTGAGGGCCAACGGATGCGCCGACGGTGCGGCGAGCACCATCGGCTCTTCGAGTACCGGCACAAACGTGATCTGCCCCGTATCGCCCTGCGGCTGACGAATGAAGGCCACGTCGAGCTGGCCGTCGCGCAGGCTGTCGAGCAGCTCGCTCGTGCTCGCTTCGTCGAGCATCAGGGAAACGGACGGCGCGTCGGCGCGGAACGCCCGGATCACCGTCGGCACGAACGGATGCAACGCCGCCGAACTCGTGAAGCCCACCGAGAGCCGCCCCTTCACCCCCGCCGCCACGCGACGTACGTCGTCGACCGCCTGGTCGAGTTTGCGCACGACTTCGTACGCGTCGGCAAGAAAGGCCTGTCCGGCGTCGGTCAGCGCCATCCCGCGCGGCAGCCGCTCGAACAGCGTGACGCCCAATTGCGTCTCGAGCACCCGGATCTGCTGCGAAAGCGGCGGCTGGCCGATGCCCAGCCGCTCGGCCGCCCGCGTCATGTGCCCGGTTTCGGCTACCGCAATGAAGTAGCGCAACAGACGTACGTCGATGTTTGCCATATTGATTCGATATAATTCAAGTCACTTCCATATATTGGACAATATAGCGGAATCCGCCTACGCTCAAGGGGTCCCGCGCGGCCCATGCATCGCTGTCTCGATGGCGCCCAGGGCCGGGCGGCCCCCAAAGCAGTCACGTTTTCAGAATGAACCCGCCATGTGTATTCCGGCCCCTCCTCCCTCCGCTGCCGACGTCGGTTCCACGACGCGTGTCCCGGCGGCCTCTTGCCCCCCCGCTTCCATGCCGTCGACAACGTCCGTCGCGATGCCGGGCGACACCCGCCCCGCGCCGAGCGTCCGCGCGCTGTTCCTCGGCTTTCTCGGCCTTGGCATGACCGCATTCGGCGGTGCGTTGCCGCTCGCGCGGCGCATGGTCGTCGAGAAGCACCGATGGCTCACGCCTGCCGAGTTCACCGATCTGCTCGGGCTCTGCCAGTTTCTGCCCGGCGGCAACATCATCAACCTGTCCGTCGCGCTGGGCATGCGCTTTCACGGCTGGCGCGGCGCGCTCGCGTCGATCCTGGGGCTCATCGCGGCACCGTCGGCCGTGGTGATCCTGCTCGGCATGATCTACCAGCACTTTCAGAACGATCCGCACGTCAAGCATCTGTTTGCCGGGCTCGCGGCGGCGGCGGCCGGCCTGTTGATTCAGATGGCCTGGAAGGTGTCGTGGCCGCTGCGCAAATCGATGGTGCTCGGCGCAGTGGCGCTCGCGTGCTTCATCGCCATTGCCGTGCTGCGTGTGCCGTTGGTGCTGACCATGGCCGTGATGACGCCGATTTCGATCTATGCCACATGGCGGGTGTCGCAGTGACCGGCACCCTCATTTCGCTGGCCGTCATCTTCACCCAGCTGTCGGTACTGGCCTTCGGCGGCGGCAACACCATCCTGCCGGAGATGGAGCGGCAAGTCGTCGACGTGCATCACTGGATGACCTCGGAAGCGTTCAGCGCGCTATTCGCCCTGGGACAGGCCGCGCCGGGCCCGAACCTCATGATCGTGACGCTGGTTGGCTGGCACGTGGCCGGCTGGCAAGGCATGCTGGTCACCTCCATTGCAAAATTCGGCCCCTCGTCGCTCATCACCGTCGGTGTCCTGCATTTGTGGGAGCGGTTCAAGGACCGGCCGTGGCGACGCATCGTTCAGGCCGGTCTGGTGCCCATGACCGCCGGGCTCGTGGCCGCGAGCGCCGCCTTGATCGCACAGGCATCGGCCACCTCATGGCTGCTCGCCGGCATCACGGCAAGCGTGGCGGTGCTGGCGATTCGTACGCGTGTGCACCCGCTTTGGTGGCTCGCGGCAGGCAGCGTCGCAGGGTTGTTGGGCGGCGCCTACCTGTAGACGCGCCAGACGCGCGACCGGGCGGGTTCAGGCCCGGCCGACCCCACACACCTGCGCGTACGCCACGCGCCAGTGCTCGCGTCCCAGCACCGCGATGCCATCGACCAGATCGGTCCATGCGGCCGAGCCGATCACCAGCGACGCCGGCGTATCGCCGCGTGCCAGCGCCGCGAGGCGTGGCGGGCATGCGGTCTTGCCCGCGAGCAGCATGGTGCGGGCGACCCACTGCGCAACGTCCGCCTCGATGGCTGGCGCGGGGTGCCTGCCTGGCGCCATCGGGACCTCGTCGCTCCACCGCCATGCGGCGCGAGCGCTCACGCCAGAGCGCGTGGCAATGCCCAGCGCGCCGAGCACCCGCCCGCACGTCATGCCCAATTGCGCGGCGGTGCGTAATGCGCGCTCGGCGAGCGCCCGCCAGTCTCCTGTCCCCCCGCAGTCTTCACGTACGCTCGCGGCGATCAGCGCGACAACGCGCGAGCGCACGCGGCGCAGCGCTTCCGGGTGCGTGAGAAGCCGACGCGCGTCGCGAACGTCCGCGCACAGATCGTCGGTCGTCTCCGCGGGATCGAAGAGCTGGACATCGATCGGGTGCACACAAAACGTCGGCGCGCCCGGGGTGTCGCGTCGCCAATCCGGCTCGAGACGTTCGCGCAACAGGGCGAAAGCCTCGTCGAAGCGAATCAGGGAAGGGCGCGCGTCGCTCACGTGCAGCGTCCGCAGCCGCGCCGCGGGCAGTCGAAAGCCGAGCCCGTGTGCCAGCAACTGGCAGAGGCCCGCGACGCGGTCGCTTTGCGCCAGGCTGGATTGCGGCGCGTCTGCGACATGCAGCACCAGAGCTTCCGAAATGCGCATCTCGGCCAGCCTACGGCGCGACGTCGGCGACATGCGATCGTGATCGCGCGCGGAAACGCCCGCATTGGTGGCAGTGGTGGTATTGGCAGCATTAGCATCGGCTTCGGTCGCTTCGAACGCTGCCATGCACTGGCGCATGGCAGTGACGTCGGCCAGCGTCCGGCGGCGCAATTGCGCGTCAGTTTGCAACGCCCATTCGCGCCGCGCGCCGTCCCCCTCGGCGATCGCCCGCTCCAGTGCCCGGAGTTCAGGCCACAGATACCGGCAGGTCGCGCCGATCGCCAGTATGCTGGCGGCGCAGGCGAAGGTGACGTCCGCTGCCTCGGGCAGCGTCACACCGCGAACCCGAAAGCGTTCGCTCGCGTTGTGCCACGCCTCGTCGAGCAAACACCGCCATCCGCTCTCGCGAAGGCAGGCGGTCATGCCTGCGAAATCATCGCGAAACCCGTCCCGAACGCACGTCACCACGCGCATGCCAAGCTGAAGGAACGTGTTCGCGGGGGGAACGGTGGGGTTGATGGCGGGGCCGGCGCAAGTCATTGGCATATCGCATGTCTCCGTTCGATGAATGAGGCGAGCATCGTCGGCGCAGTGCCTGCGGCGTGCTTCCGGATTCGCCCGTATCGCTTTCGGGCGAATCCACGCGGAATCTGGGATGATGTCGTCATTGCATCGCCATCGATCTCACCGGAGGCCCCATGCCGACCCTAGCCACGCTTGCCACGTTCGTCGTTGTCGTTCTCGGGCTGTTTCTGATTCCCGGACCGGCCGTACTGCTGACCATCACGCGCACCGTGCAGGGTGGGCGACGGGCGGGGGTCATGACCGGTGTGGGAATCGCGTTGGGCGATCTCGTGCACACCTTGTGCGCGGCTGTCGGATTGTCGGCCGTGCTGATGACCTCCGCGTTGGCATTCGATGTCGTCAAATACGTGGGGGCGGCGTACCTGATCTATCTGGGCATCAAGGCGTTGCGCGAGCCTCTGAGCGACCCGCAATTGCCGACGGCCCCTCGCGTATCGCCGGGACGCGCCTTCGTGCAGGCCGTGGCGACCGAAGTGCTCAATCCCAAGACGGCGCTCTTCTTTCTCGCGTTCATGCCGCAGTTCGTGCATGCGCACGAGGGCAACGTCTTCCTGCAATTCCTTGTGCTCGGCATGGTATTCGTCGCCATGAGCGCGCTGTATACCGCCGCGATCGCCTTGTCGGTGCGTCCACTGGGCAGATTCGTGAAGCGCTTCACGTGGCTGCTGCGCTGGCAGGGCAAGATCATCGGCAGCCTCTTCATCGGCCTCGGTCTGCGTGTGGCCATGCAGCAGCGCTGAGCCCGCGCGGTCGGGCGCCGCGTTCCGAGGGTAAAACGTCAAAAACGTCGAGAGCGTCACAAACGTCACAAACGTCACAAACGTCACAAACGTCACAAACGCCGGAGTCGCTCACCATGCCTCGCATCGTTTCGCCGCTTCGCTCAGTGCGTTCCCCGAATGTTCCACCGCTACGCGTGCTTGGCGCGGCGGCCTGCCTGATCGCCGGACTCGGGCCCGTTGACCCGGTGTTCGCGGCCGACGCCGCCGCGCCGCCGCCCCCGGCCGTCGCCGCCGTCGCGTTTTCGCGGGCGGCGCCCGGCAGCACCTCGCTCGCCGGCTGGCAGAACCTGCCGGTCGTGAGCGGCAAGAAGCTGACGACGTACACCGTCGTCGCCGATGGTCGGAGCAACGTCGTCGAAGCGAACGCCGCCGATTCCGCCTCGGCGCTCATGGCCAAGGGCGACCGGATCGACCTGGGCGCGACGCCTGTCGTGACGTGGCGCTGGAAAGTCGACAACGCCATCCCGGGCGCGGACAACCGTGTGGCCGACAAGGAAGATTCACCGGCGCGGCTCGTGTTCTTCTTCGATGGCGACAAGTCGAAGCTGCCGTTCGGCGATCGCGCGACGATGACATTGGCCAAGGCGGGCGGCGAAGACCTGCCATACGCCACGCTCATGTACATCTGGTCCAACGACGCCGTGCCGGGCGGCGTCATCCAGAACCCGCACACCGACCGGGTGCAGATGCTCGTGGTGGCGGGAGGCGATGCGTCGCTCGGCAAGTGGCAGACGTTCAGCCGAAACCTCGCGGCCGATTACGAGCGGGTGTTCAGGGAGAAGCCGGGCAGGCTGCTGGGTTACGGCGTTTTCACCGACAGCGACAACACCCACGCGAGTGCACATGCCTGGTATGGCGACGTGCGGTTCGGGGCGGAAAAATAGGCGGCAGCAGCCGATGGCAAACCAGAAGCGGGGTGCGCGACGACGTATCGCTCCGGGCAAAAATCCATCGCGAAAAAGCATGCTCGGTTTCACCTGTCGAGACCCTGATGGAAATGCCGCGCATCCGCATCGAAATATACCCTGAAAGCCCCGTCCGACGGGGCTTTTGCGCTATTGCAACAGTCACTTGCGTGCTACGCTATCTCGCCTAGAATTCGAGCCAGGGTTTGCCACCGGCTCAGTGCTGTTCACGCCTCTCAACGCCCCGCGAGCGCCATGCAAAAGAATCGCCAGCCCAAGGACGTCACGTTCGCCTCCAGTCCGGTATTGCAATCGCGCACATCGCTGTGGCGCTCCAAACTCGTCGTCATCGGCATCACCCTGGCGTTCATTGGTTTGGTCGTGCGGGCGTTCTGGATTGCCGGCCCGGGCAACGGGTTCTACATCGCGCAGGGCGAAAAGCGCTACGAGCACACCATCGTGATGCCCGCCGTGCGCGGCAAGATCGAAGATCGCGACGGACGCGTGCTGGCAACCAGCCTGCCGATGCGCACTGTCTGGGCGGTGCCCGCCGAAGTGCCGGACGACCTGTCCGACAGCGACATCCGCAAGGCAAGCAAGTTGCTCGACATTCCGCCCAAGGAGTTGCGCACCAAACTCATCGGCGAGAAGAAGTTCGTCTACGTGAAGCGTCAGGTCTCGCCCGAGATCGGCAAGCAGGTCGAAGCGCTGGGCATCCCGGGCGTCTACGAAAGCAGCGAATACAAGCGCTTCTATCCCGAAGGCGAAGTGGCGGCGCACGTCGTGGGCTTCACCAACGTCGAGGACAAGGGCCAGGAAGGCATGGAGCTGGGCGAAGAGTCGTTGCTCGAAGGCACTGCCGGGGTTCGGCGCGTCATCAAAGACCGTATCGGCCGAACCATCCAGGATCTCGACGACTCCAGCCCGCCGCGCGATGGCAAGGACATCCGCCTGACGCTCGACACCCGGGTGCAGTACATCGCGTACGAGGCACTCAAGAATGCGCTGGACCGCACCGGCGCGAAGGCCGCGATGGCGGTGGTGATCGATGCCAAGTCGGGGCAGGTGCTGGCGCTGGCCAACTTGCCGACCTACAACCCCAACGACCGCGAGCATCTCACCGGCGAGCAGTTGCGCAACCGCGTGTTCACCGACGTCTTCGAGCCCGGCTCCATTCTCAAGCCCTTCACCATGGCGCTGGCGCTCGATCTGCATCGCCTCACGCCGTCGACCCTGATCGACACGGGGCCGGGGCGTTACGTCTTCGAGGGGGCGACCATCAGCGACGACAGTGCGAACGGTGTGCTGACGGCCGCGGGCGTGATCCAGAAGTCCAGCAACATCGGCATGACCAAAGTGTCGACCATGCTGCGGGCCGAGGAGATGTGGGACATGTTCACCGAAATCGGCCTGGGTCAGCAGCCGAAGCTGGGGTTTCCGGGGGCCGTGTCGGGCCGGTTGCGTCCGTACAAATCATGGCGTCGGATCGAACAGGCCACGATGGCGTACGGCTATGGCATTTCCGCGTCTCTCTTCCAATTGGCGCGCGCGTACACCATCTTCGCCAACGACGGCGTGCTCGTTCCCATCTCGATCATCAAGCCCGATACACCGGTGCAGCCCGAGGGCGTGCGCGTGATCGACGCCCGCACGGCCGCCGAGATGCGCAAGATGCTGGCGGGCGTGGTCGACACCGGCGGCACCGCCACCACGGCGCAGGTGGCGGGGTACAGCATTGGCGGCAAGACCGGGACGGCCTACAAGGCCGGCGCCCATGGTTACGACCATTCGAAATACCGCGCATCGTTCGTCGGGATTGCGCCCTTGTCGGCGCCGCGCCTGGTGATTGCGGTGTCGGTCGACGAACCAAAGGCATCGCAACACTTTGGCGGACAGGCAGCCGGGCCGGCGTTTGCGGAGATTGCGTCGCAGGCGTTGCCACTACTGGGGATTCGGCCGGACCTTCCGGTGCGACCCGGCGTGATCCTGGCGGCGCCGACATCCGACTCGCCGCCGGACGACAAAGGCGCGCACGGTTGAGTGACCGTCCGGGAGGCGCACTGCGTGCCTTCCGGCGCCGATCCCGGTGGTCGATGGGGATCGAGTCGTGATGGCCCCGCCCTCCCCGGTTCGCACCTCAGTGGTAAATCAAGTCAAGTCGTTCAATTTCCGCCCTCCCCGGTTCTCACCTCAGCGGTAAATCAAGTCGAGTTGTTCAATTTCCGCCGTCCCCGGTTCTCACCTCAGCGGTGGATCGGATCGGGGGCCGCCCG
>NZ_AYXJ01000036.1:0-29933 GCF_000681415.1 Pandoraea sp. E26 | reverse complement strand
CCCCAACCCCAACCCCAACCGTTTCGGACGACACGCGTGCCCACACCCGCCGCTTACCGTCGCGTCGGTTCCACCGATGCCGAATCGCCTCGCCGCCATCGTTCCCGCGATCCGCGCACGGCGCGTATGATCGCGGCGGCGCTCGTCCTGGGGGCTGCCTTAGGGACTGCCTTAGGGACTGCCTTAGGGGGCACGGCCAAGCTCGCGCACGGCGCACCGACAGCCGGGGTACGCGCGGCGTCGCCCGTGTATGTGGCGCCGGAAGCGGCAACGTCGGCCGTCGATCGGCCGGACTGGCAGGCGCGCGATTGGGCGATGGCGTGCATGAGTTGTCATAACGCGTCGGCCCCGATCAGCGCGGGCAAGAGAGTGCTTCCCGCACTGGAAGGCCGGCCGGCGGCCGAGCTCATGGCCACCTTGCAAGCCATGCGCGACGCCCGGCGCGGCGCCACGCTGATGCCGCAGCTCCTCAAGGGCTACCGCGACGACGAGTTGCAGCGCATCGCCGCTTACTTCGCCGCCCAGCCCGCGCCGTCCGCCGCCGACAAATCGTCGGCGAAAGCGTCCCCGGCAAACCCCGCACGTACCGTGCGATAGGTCAGACATGATGCGTCGTCGCGATTTTCTCTTCGGTATGAGTGCATTGGCCGCGTGCGTCGGCGCGACGCCCGCGTGGGCCGCGCCGCTCTGGCCGACGCCGGTCAGGGCGCGCGCGCGCGTCGTCGTGATCGGCGGGGGCTTTGGCGGTGCCACGGCGGCCAAGGCGCTGCGCGTGCTCTCGGGCAATACGATCGACGTCACGCTCGTCGAACCGAATGAGGCGTTCGTCTCCTCGCCGCTTTCGAATCTCGTCGTGGGCGGCAATTTGCGCGTGAGCGACCTCACGGTGCCCTACGACAGGCTCGTCACGCGCCACGGCGTCGTGTGGCGTCGCACGCGGGCCAACGGCATCGACGCCGCGAAGAAGCAGGTGCAACTCGCGGACGGCGCGCGCCTGTCGTACGACAAGCTGATCGTGGCGCCCGGTGTGTCGTTGCGCCGCGAGGCCATTGCGGGCCTGTCCGATCCGGCGCTGCGCGATGCGCTGCCGGTCGGCTGGACGGACGCGCGCGAAAGCGCGCTGCTGCACGCCCGTCTGAAGGCGATGCCCGACGGCGGCGTGTTCGCCATCACCATTCCCGAAGCGCCGTTCCGCTGCCCGCCCGCGCCGTACGAACGCGCCTGCCAGGCGGCCGCGTGGATCCGACAACACAAACCGCGCGCGAAAGTGCTCGTGTTCGACGCCAACGATCAGGTACTCGCCGAAGCCGAACAGTTTCACGACGTCTGGCGCACGCAATTTTCCGGGGTCGTCGAGTACCACCCGCAATTCAATTGCACCGAAGTGGCCGCCGACGGCACGAAGCATCTGGCGCGTTTCGAGCTGGGCGAGGAAGTCCGCGCCGATGTGCTCAACGTCATCCCGCCGATGCGCGCGGGCGACATCGCGGTGCAAAGCGGACTCGCCACGGCCAACGGACGCTGGTGCGATGTCGATTTCCTAACCTTCGCGTCGGCGGCGCAGCCCGATATCCACATCCTCGGCGACGCCATCCAGATCGCGCCGCAAATGCCGAAGTCCGGTCACATGGCGAACCAGCACGGCAAGGTGTGCGCCGCCGCCATCGTTGCCACGCTCGCCGGGCGAGCGGTCAACCCCGAGCCCCTGTACAGCAACACCTGTTACACGTTCGTTTCGGCCACCGAGGCGATGCACGTCGCCAGCGTGCACCGGTACGACACCGCGCAACGCACCATGCTGCCGGTTCCCGGCACGGGCGGCGCGTCACCACGCGCCTCGCGAGACGAGTTTGCCCTGGGACTCGCGTGGGCGCAGGGCATCTGGGCCGACATGCTGGCCTGATGCGGATGACGGCGGGACGCGCGCCCGCCGCGACCACGTTTGGAGGCCGCTCTCTAAGCGTGGGAACGTACGCGCCGCCACAGGGTGCCCCTCAGGTGTTGCTCGGGTGCCGCATTCCTCCAGGTTTCCCTCGTTGACGGGGCCTGCGGCCTCTCGGTTACACTGGCCCAACGAAAAAAATCAGCGTTTGGGGGGCATAGGGATGGCGTATCGCCAGGGAGGGTCCCGTCTTGCGTCACGCGTCGTGCGTGGGGACTCGGTGAAGTCGGTTCGCAACCGCAAAGTCGTTCAGATCGTCGCCGTCACGTTTTGCACCCTCAGCCTGCTCGGCACGCAACAGGCGTGGGCAGATGCCAGTCCGGTGCGCGGCGACCCGATGCAAAGCATTCCGAAGATCGAGGTGCCCAAGGCGCCGGCGCCCACCATTCGGATTCAGCCACCGACTCAGGAAGATGCGCTCAAGGCGCTCCTCGCCCGCAAGATCACCCCGAAGCGTTTCGGCATCGAAGGCGTGAAATCACTGCCTTTCGATCAGGTCGCGGGACTTTTTGCCCCGATGGCGGGCAAGGAAGTGACCATCGGCGATCTGGTCGAGAAGGCCAACGAAGTCACGAAGCTGTATCAGGACGCGGGGTATCTCCTGTCCTTTGCCTTCGTGCCCGCCCAGGACTTCAACGACGGTTTCGTGCGCGTGACGGTCGTCGAGGGCTACATCGCCAGCACCAGGATCACCGGCAAGCCGGGACCGTCGGAGCAGCGGCTGCGCGATATCGCCGCACACATCGAGGCGGAGCGGCCGCTCAAGCGCGCCACCTTCGAGCGCTATCTGAACCTGCTCACGCTCGTGCCCGGCATGAAGATCAAGGCCGATGTGCAGCCGCCGACGCAAACCGACGGTGCGACGGAGCTTTCGCTGGACGTTTCGCGCCAGCCGGTCGCGCTCGGCACGTCGCTCTCGTATAACAATCCGGGCATTCGCGGTGTGTTCACCGTGACGAGCAATGCCCTCACGCCGCTGGGCGAGCAGATCCAGCTAACGGCCATCGCGCCGAAGGGGCACAACGACGAAGAGTTCTACGCGGCGTCGTACATCCAGCCGCTGGGCTCGAACGGCCTTCAGGCGCGCCTCGATGCATCGCACTATCGCGGTCAGCCGGACGATCAGGCGCTCGCCGGCCTCACGCGACATCTCGACACGAAGCGCATCGCCGTGGGCGTGTCGTACCCCATCCTGCTCAACAACCAGCGCAGTCTCACGGTGAGCGGCGGCATGTACGGGGTGAATTCGCGCGACCGCTACGAAGTGCCGAACTCGCCCAACTACATCAATTCGCAGACGAACGTGCGCGCCGGGCAGGTACAGCTCGCCTACAACGAAGTCACCGACAAGCAGACCCGCAGCGCCACGCTCGGCGTGTTCAAGGGCTTCAACGGCATGGGGGCGAGTCAGGCTTACACGACGCAGCCGGCCGGGGTCGCCCAGATCCTCGGACCGTACGACCTCGGCTTCTGGCGCTTTACGCTCGATGGCAAGCAAGGGGTGGTGCTGCCGTGGGATTTCGGGGTGATCGTGTCCGCCGGGGCGCAGTACAGCGGCAATACGCTGCCGACGTCCGAACAGGCGACCTTCGGCGGCCAGCGTTTCGGCCTCGGTTACCCGGCCGGCGAAATTGCCGGAGATAAGGGCTGGGGTGCGTCGATTGAACTCAACCGGATGTTCCGCACCGACTTCCGTTATCTGAAGACGATTCAGCCGTACCTGATTCTCGACACGGCGCGCGTCTACGTGAACTACGGCCAACTGTTCCACAACCAGCTTGCCTCGGTGGGGCTGGGCGTTCGCATCTCCGACAGCAAGTACTACTCGCTCGATCTCTCGATCGCCAAGCCGATGGCGGACGCGCCCACCAACTCGCCGAATCGTCCGCTGCGCTTCAACGCGAACTGGTCATATCAGTTCGAGTAAGGTCGCCGGTCATCTCGGGGGGCGCATCGGTCGTCCCCCCACTATTTTTCTTATCAGGTTTTTCCCTGATGCCACAGCGCTTCATGCCCTCACGCCTGCCGGCAGCTGGCTGCACAAAGGCGACGCCGCGCTTCGCGCACTGGCATGACACGCGGCGCGCTATATCCAACCGTATACACGGATTGCGTGCGAGCAAACACCGAAATGACATCGGCCGCCGCGATACGTCGGCGTCCGATATGTTGCAGTGCAGCTTGCACACTTCGCCCGTTATTTTGATTATCCGTATATGCGTATGTAGGCATATACGGCATCTCTTGTGCCTTCACACGAACTCAAAGACTGACCGTCATGGAAGAACTCGATCGCGTATTCGAAAAGGTGTCGCATTACTTCAGCCTGCTCTCCGAGCCCACCCGGCTGCGGATCCTGCACGCGCTGTGTGGTGGCGAGCGCTCGGTCAACGAGGTGGTGACGGAAGTGGGTTCGTCGCAAACGAATGTGTCGCGACACCTGGGCGCGATGTACCAGGCGGGTGTGCTGGCGCGTCGACGCGACGGGAACCAGGTGTATTACGCGATCGCGGATACCGGGGTGGTCGAGATCTGTCGCGCCGTGTGCATACAGGTCGCCGGCCGAATCGAGGAGGAGGCGCTGCCGGAGCGTGCCGTCGATGGCTTCATGCCGCGCGGGAGCTGATGCCCGCCGGCGCGCGTGCCGCAGACCGAAGTGAAACCGTAACGCAGCAACCTGGCAGGACCGTGCGGCAAAAAGACCGCCAGCGACAACCAAAACACAAGCGGTAAGCCGCCAGCCTCCTTGCGACGCTGGCGGACGCCACGAAACGCGAGGAGACAGGGTGAGCGACAACGCATCGCGAGCCGGCCGTTTGCGCCGGGCTCCGGAGAATTTCATCGACGGCACATTGGCCGGCGACATTGCGCGCGAGGGACTCAATCCCACGCGTCGCAGCTTCCTGCAACGCAGCTTCCTGGCCGCCGGCGCCGCGCTCGCCGGTGGCAGTGCCTTCGCGGCGGACGCCCCGAACGCCGTGGGCGCCGGTGACCCGATGATCCTCGAGCCGCGCCCGTGGGCGACCTCGCTTGGCCAGCCTGTCGCGGCGCGTCCCTACGGCATGCCGTCGAAGTACGAGGCCAATCTGCAGCGCCGTCAGTCCCCCGGGCTCACGCAAACCGCACAGGCTTCCGTTGCCTTCACGCCGCTGCAAGGGCTGTTTGGCATCATCACGCCCAGCGGCCTGCACTTCGAGCGCCATCACCAGGGCTGGCAGGAGATCGACCCGACGCAACACCGCCTGATGGTGCATGGCCTCGTGCGCGAGTCGAAGGTGTACACGATGGACGACATCATGCGGTTGCCCTCCGTGTCGCGCATGCACTTCATCGAGTGCGGCGCGAACACCGGCATGGAGTGGGGCAACGCGGCCGTGCCCACGGTGCAATACACGCACGGCATGCTGTCGTGCTGCGAATTCACGGGGGTGCCGCTCTCGGTACTGCTCGACGACGTGGGCGCCGACACCCGGCGCGGCCAGTACGTGCTTGCCGAAGGCGGCGACGGCTCGGGCATGACCCGCACGATCTCGATGGAGGCGGCGCTCTCCGACGTGCTCGTCGCGTGGGGCATGAACGGCGAAATGCTGCGCCCCGAGAATGGCTATCCGCTGCGTCTGGTCGTGCCCGGCGTACAGGGCGTGTCGTGGGTGAAGTGGCTGCGCCGCATCAAGGTCGGCGATGCGCCGTGGAATACCAAGGATGAAACGAGTCACTACGTCGACCTGATGCCGGACGGCCAGCATCGCCAATACACGTCGATCCAGGAGTGCAAGTCGGTCATCACGTCGCCATCGGGCGGACAGGCGCTGCTCGATCGCGGCTACTTCAACATCACCGGGCTCGCATGGTCGGGTCGCGGCCGCATCAAGCGCGTGGATGTCTCCACCGACGGGGGCAAGTCGTGGCGTCAGGCCCGCATCGAATCGCCGGTGCTGCCGAAGTGCCTCACGCGCTTCAACTTCGATTGGCAATGGGACGGTTCGCCCGCGCTGCTGCAAAGCCGCGCGGTGGACGAAACCGGCTTCGTGCAACCGCGGTATCGGCAACTGCGTGAAGTGCGCGGCACGAAGTCGATTTATCACAACAACGCCATCCAGACGTGGCAAGTGGCGGCAAACGGCGAGGTGACCAATGTTCACGTTGACTGAACGGAAGTCGCCGAGTCCGGTGCCTCGCATGAAAAGCCGTTTCCTGGCAGTCGTGATCGCCGGATTGTGGGCGGGGGCGCTGGCCGTTGCCGCGATGACCGTGCTCGCATGGCTTTCCAGCCCGGCACAGGCCGCACCGGCCGCGACGCAAAAGCCGGGACAGAGCGCGGCGCCCACGCCGATCAAGGCGCCGGCCGGCATCGGTCGCGATGCCACGGCCGCGGAGCTCAACGCGTGGGATATCGACGTGCGTCCCGACTTCAAGGGCTTGCCCAAGGGGCACGGGTCGGTGGCCGACGGCCAGAAGTTGTTCGACGCGCGTTGCGCGTCGTGCCACGGCACGTTCGGCGAGAGCAACGAGGTGTTCAACCCGCTCGTGGGCGGCACCACGGCCGACGACATCAAGACGGGGCACGTGGCGTCGCTGCGCGCGAACAATCAGCCGGTGCGCACCACGCTCATGAAGGTCGACACGATCTCCACGATCTGGGATTACATCCGTCGCGCCATGCCGTGGAACGCGCCGCGCTCGCTCACGCCGGACGAGGTGTACGCCGTCACTGCGTACATCCTGAACCTCGGCGAGATCGTGCCGTCGGACTTCGTGCTCTCCGACAAGAACATCGCCGACGTGCAGAAACTCATGCCCAATCGCAACGGGATGACGCGCGCGCACGGCATGTGGCGCGTGGGCGACAAACCGGATACTCATAACAAGGCGTGTATGCAGGATTGTCCCGAGGCTGGTATCGTGACGTCCGCACTCCCTGCGTACGCCCGCGACGCACATGGGGATCTGGCCGCGCAAAACCGGGTGATCGGTCCGGTGCGCGGTATCGATACGAAGCTGCCGCCGCTGTCGGGCACCGCCGCGCAAAATGCGGCGGTGCGCAAGACCGCGGCCCTCGCCACGCTCGGCATGGCGAGTCCGGACGCGCCGGCCAAAACCGCCGCTGCGACGTCACCGGCAGCAACGCTTGCGGACAAGAACGGTTGTCTGGCATGTCACGGTGTGACCGACAAGAAGATCGGGCCCGCCTTCTCGGAGGTCGCCGCCAAGTATCATGGGCAGTCGGATGCGGCTGAAAAACTGGTGGCGAAGATACGTGCCGGCGGCGCCGGTAACTGGGGCAGCATGCCAATGCCGCCGCAGACGCAGGTCGCCGAAACCGACGTCCGTACGATGGTCGACTGGATTCTCCATGGTGCACATTGAGCGGGCAGGGTGTCCGACGGCCGCGCCATGTCACCCAGGCTGCCGCAGGACCCCGTCCCCTACACAAACCGAAGGAGATACGATGAAGAAGTTGCTGATCGCTGCGGCCATGCTGGCCGGTACCTCGCTGGCGCACGCCGGTGTCGATGTCGCTGCAGCGACCAAGCTCGCGGCCGCCAACGCCTGTATGGGTTGCCACGCCGTCGACAAGAAACTCGTGGGCCCGTCCTATCAGGATGTCGCAGCCAAGTACAAGGGCGACAAGGATGCCGTGGCCAAGCTGGTCAAGAAAGTGAAGGGCGGTGGCTCGGGCGTCTGGGGTCCGATTCCGATGCCGGCGCACCCGAACTTGTCGGATGCCGACGCCAAGACCCTGGTGGAGTGGGTTCTGGCAGGCGCCCCGGCGAAGTAAGCCCGGGGCAGGGGGCTCGCCGGCCGGTTGTCGCGTAGTCGTGGCGGCCGGTCTGGCGGGCGAACGGCGGCCGTTGCGATGCGCGCATACCGAGCGTGTCGCGGCGGCGGCCTTCAGAGAAGGAAACTCATACAGATGAACCAACAGCGACGCGACATGCTGCGGTTTTCCGCGGTAATGGGACTGGCGGTTGCCGCCGGGCTGATCAAGCCCGAAGAGGCGCGCGCGGCACAGGAGTGGAACAAGGCGGCGTTTGCCACCCGCAGCGTGGCCGATACGGTCAAGGCGCTTGGCGGCACGAGCGCGAGCCCGAGCGATCAGGTCGTGCTGAGCGTTCCCGACATCGCCGAGAACGGTGCGGTCGTGCCGGTGGTGGTGGCAAGCAAGGCGCCGAACACGCAGATGATCGCGATTCTGATCGAGAAGAATCCGAACACGCTGGCCGCGTCGTTCGATATTCCCGAGGGCACGGAGCCATCGGTGACCACGCGCGTGAAGATGGGCCAGACCTCGAAGGTTTATGCGCTCGTCAAGGCGGACAACAAGTACCTCGTGGCCGAGAAGGAAGTCAAGGTCACGCTGGGCGGTTGCGGCGGTTAAGCGACGCATCGTAGAACTAGAGGAGCCACAACATGGGTAACCCGATGCGCATTCGCGCAACCGAGGCCGGCGGTGTCGTCGAGGTCAAGGTGCTGATGAGCCACATCATGGAAACCGGTCAGCGCAAGGACGCTTCCGGTAATATCGTACCGGCACACTTCATCCAGAACGTGACCGTCACGAGCAACGGGAAGACGGTGCTGTCGGCCCAATGGGGGCCGGCGGTGTCGAAGGATCCGTTCATGTCGTTCAAGTTCAAGGGCGCCAAGAAGGGCGACAAGGTTGCGGTCACGTGGACCGACAACAAGGGCGACTCGCGCACCGACGAGGCGACCATCGCCTGACGGGGCGAGCGCCGGAATGCCGCGGCGGCGTGCAGGCTCGCATGCCTGCCGCCAGGCATCCCGGCCGGGTGGGACGGCGTGGCGTTGCTGTCGTGCCGCGCAGTGTGTGCAAGCGGGCGCTTGCGGGGAGGGTTCCCCGTCGCGCGCCGACCAACCCCACAAAGAGGAGACTCAGATGAACGAGGCGCAACATAGCGCACGGACGCGCAACACACGCCGCGCCGCATGGCGGCCCGACGTGCGCGGCGCAGTGCTTGGCGGCATGCTCGCCATCGCGGGCCTGAGCGCACCCGCATTCGCCGCGGAAAGCTCCACGGCAGACGCCATCGCGCAATACCGCGAGATGCTCGCCGACGGCAATCCGGCGGAACTCGTCGAAATGCGTGGCGAAGCGCTCTGGAAGACGCCGCGAGGCCCGAACAACGTATCGCTTGCGCAGTGCGACCTGGGCCTGGGCCCCGGCGTCGTGAAAGATGCCTACGCGCAATTGCCGCGCTACTTCCCCGATACCAAGCGCGTGCTCGACGCCGAGTCGCGCATCGTCGAATGCATGGTGAATCTGCAGGGCTTCAAGCGTGCGGACGTCATCAAGCAGCCGTTCTCCAAGGAAGGTCAGGACCCGACCGATCTCGAGTCGCTCACCGCCTACGTTGCCGGTCAGTCGCGCGGCGCGACCATTCGCGTACCGCAGTCGCACAAGGAAGAGAAGGAAGCCTATGCGCGCGGACAGAAGATCTTCTTTTACCGGGCCGGTCCGTACGATTTTTCGTGCGCGTCGTGCCACGGGGCGGACGACAAGCGCATTCGCTTGCAGGATCTGCCGAATCTGACAAAACCTGTCGCGGCGCGTCAGGCGTTTGCGACGTGGCCGGGGTATCGCGTGTCGCAAGGGGCATTGCGCACGATGCAGTGGCGGATGAACGACTGTTTCCGTCAGCAGCGCATGCCCGTGCTGAATTACGGCTCGCAGGCGTCGATCGATCTGATTACCTTCATCGGTGTGATGGCCAATGGCGGCAAGATGGACGCCCCTGGCCTGAAGCGCTGACCGACCACGAGGCATACCCATGAAAACATTCGCATTGCGCGCGACGGGCGTCGCGCTGGCAGCGGCCGGGGCACTCGTCGTCGGCGCGGCCTTTGCCGAGGGCGAGAGCGTGAAGCTCGTCACCGGGACGACCGATGCGGCGGTCGTGCAGGAACTGCGCAATTCGTTCCACGGCTCCGGCATTGCCCAGCTCGATCGCATCGATCAGAGCGAGTTGCAGAAGCTGTGCACGCAGTACGCCACCAAGCCCATGCCGGCAAAGGTTGCCGAGCGTCTGCAAAAGGCGGAACTGGCGAGCGTCAAGGCGCCGGCCGACGGCAAGTATCTCGGCGACTGGAAGGAAGGCGAGAAGGTGGCGCAGAACGGCCGTGGCATGCAGTTCTCCGACAAGGCCGACACGGTCAACGGCGGCAATTGTTACGCCTGTCACCAACTGACCAAGAGCGAAATCTCGTTCGGCAATATCGGTCCGTCGCTGTACAACTACGGCAAGCTGCGCGGCGATTCGCCCGAGGTGGTCAAGTACACGTGGGCCAAGGTCTACGATTCGCACAGCTACATGGCGTGCTCGAACATGCCGCGATTCGGCTCGGCGGGCATTCTGACGGAACAGCAGTTGAAGGATGTGATGGCGCTGCTGCTCGATCCGGCTTCGCCGGTCAATCAATAACGCGCTTGCGCATCGCCGCGCGGGCAGACCTGCCGGGGCCGGATCTCGTCATCCGGTCACGGCGGTCTGCGCCCGGCCTCCGGAGTGCCGCATGAAACCCCTGATGGATTCGATTCGTCGCATTGGCTCGCGCGCCTCGGCCGTGGCCTTGCTGGCGATGTGCCTGAGTGCACCCGCGACCGCGCTCGAGGTGGGCGACACGGTCTCACTGCCGTCGCTCACGCTGCTTGACGGCAAGACGATGCCCGCGAGCGCGTTCAAGGACCGGACGGTGATCGTCGAGTACTGGGCGTCGTGGTGTCCGTTCTGCGCGCAGCAGAACCCGCACGTGCAAAAGCTCTTCGAGGCCACGCGCGGAAAACCGATCCAGATCGTCACGCTGTCGATCGACAAGAAGGCGCAGGAGGCCGTCGATTACGTCAAGGCGCACGGCTACACGTTTCCGGCGGGTATGGACAACGACGCGTGGCAGGCCGCGCTTGGCAAGCGTCGCGGCTTGCCGGAACTCTATGTGATCGGGCGCAACGGCAAGGTATTGCGCAAGGAAGTGGGCGAGATGTTCGGCGAGGACGTGGCGGCGCTGGCCGATTACGCGGGCAAGTGAGCCCGGCGGTGGCCCGCATGGGCAACCGCAAGCCACGACAGACAACGACAAGGCAGGAGCGCCGCACGATGCGCGCGCCACGGAGACGAAATGAATCGACGCGAGTTCATGCAGGTGTTGGCGGTGGCGGCAGCGGGCGGCATGGCGCTGTCGCATCACGAGACGGCGGCGGCCCAGGCGGCCGCGGCGTTCTACGATCTGCCGAAGTTCGGCAATGTGCACCTGCTGCATTTCACCGATTGCCATGCGCAGTTGCTGCCGATCTACTTTCGCGAACCGAGCGTGAATCTCGGCATTGCCGACCAGGCGAACAAGCCGCCGCATCTCGTGGGCGAGGCATTCCTGAAGGCGTACGGGTTGCGTCCGGGCACGCCCGAGGCCTATGCGTTCACCTATCTCGATTTCGCCGCCGCGGCGAGCACGTATGGCAAGGTGGGCGGGTTCGCGCATCTGGCCACGCTCGTCAAGCGCATGAAGGCGTCGCGCCCCGGCGCGCTGCTGCTCGACGGCGGTGACACCTGGCAGGGTTCGGGCACGGCCATGTGGACCAAGGGTCAGGACATGGTCGACGCCACGCTGGCGCTCGGGGTCGACGTGATGACGGCACACTGGGAATTCACCTACGGTGCCGAGCGTGTGAAATCCGTTGTCGAGGAGCAGCTCAAGGGCAAGATCGATTTCGTCGCCCAGAACGTGCAGACGAACGACTTCGGCGATCCGGTCTTCTCGCCTTACACGATCAGGACAATGAACGGCGTGCCGGTGGCGATCATCGGTCAGGCATTCCCGTACACGCCGATCGCGAACCCGCGTTATTTCGTGCCGGACTGGACGTTCGGCATCCAGGAGGAGCGCCTTCAGGCGATGGTCGACGAGGTGCGCGGTAAGGGCGCGCAGGTCGTGGTCGTGCTCTCGCACAACGGCATGGACGTCGATCTGAAACTGGCATCGCGCGTGCGCGGTATTGACGCGATCATGGGCGGCCATACGCACGACGGTGTTCCCAAGCCCGTCGTCGTCCCGAATGCCGGGGGCAAGACGCTCGTGACCAATGCCGGCTCGAACGGCAAGTTCCTGGGCGTGCTGGATTTCGACGTGAAGGGCGGCAAGCCGGTGGATTTCCGCTACAAGCTGATGCCGGTCTTCGCGAATCTGCTGCCGGCCGACGCGCAGATGCAGGCGCTCGTCGAGCGCGTACGCGCCCCGTTTGCCGCCAGGTTGGCCGAGCCACTGGCGGTGACCGAAGGCCTTTTGTATCGGCGCGGCAACTTCAACGGCACGTTCGATCAGTTGCTGCTCGATGCGGTGATGGCCGAGAAGGACGCCGAGATCGGCTTCTCGCCGGGCTTCCGGTGGGGGACGTCGTTGCTGCCGGGGCAGACGATCACCATGGAGCAGTTGCTCGATCAGACGGCGATCACCTACCCGTATACGACGCTCACGCCGATGACCGGCGAGACGATCAAGACGGTGCTCGAGGATGTGGCCGACAACCTGTTCAACCCCGATCCGTATTACCAGCAGGGGGGCGACATGGTGCGGGTGGGCGGCATGGATTACGCGATCGATCCGATGGCGCCGATGGGCAAGCGGATTACCGACATGCGTCTGAACGGCAAGCCGATCGAGGCGGGCAAGACGTACAAGGTGGCAGGCTGGGCGCCGGTCGCCGAGGGCGCGCAGGGCGAGCCGGTGTGGGATGTGGTGGCCCGCTACCTCCGCGCGCAGAAGACGGTCGTGGCGAAGGCGCCCAAGGTCCCGCTCATCAAGGGCATGAAGGGCAATCAGGGCGCGGCCTGAGCGATTCGTGGCGCCGAAGGGGCAAGGGGGCAAGGGGCCGGCGGATCGTCGGCATCGCCTCAAAATAATCCCGAGCAATTTTGTCGGCTGCTCGCCAGACCGGTAAAAACCGATATAATCGCTGCTTGGTGTGGGGCGGTAGCTCAGCTGGGAGAGCGTCGCGTTCGCAATGCGAAGGTCGGGAGTTCGATCCTCCTCCGCTCCACCAGTTCAAGACGAAACGTTGTTTTTCAAGAACTTACAGGATTTTACCTCGCTATTCACTGCGACCGCGTATTCTGAATAAGATACGGTGCGGTGGCAGCTTGCCAAGCACTCAACCCCTGCCTGCCCCGAGATTTCGTCGTTTTCATGACGGATCGCCGGGCCAAACTTGGGGTTAGGACTTCCGAGTGACGTGCGTTCTGCCGCCAAATCGAATATTCGTTTTTCACGAGCGCGACGAATCGGCACCGACGAACTGTTCGCCCGCCTCGAGCCATTTGTTGGAAGAGGGATAGCGAAATGGAGAGTTTCGGAAATTCCAAAAATGATTTTGGCTGTGTCGATGTATTGGCCTAGCCGGCCGGCAAACGATCACCCTGATCACGTGCCGTTTCCCGCCGGTCGGAGACGTTAGGTAGCTGACGGCTAAAACCGAGACTCTGATCCCAGACTGCGAAATTCTGACTTCATCGGTTTACGGCGGTAGGTATGCGCGGCGAGCGTCCTCACCGGGTCTGGCTGCCGAGCACGGTGATGCGTGTTCGACCGCCGACCGAGCGCCAGCTGAAGCGCGTTATCGATGCCTTTGGCAGAATTACTGCTCACACCAACGCTCGGGCAATGCCACAGGGGATTTGCATGCATGTGCCGACCCTGAGGCGATGGATGCTTGTTTCTTGCGGTGAGCGTCGCGCGGAAAGTCCCAGGAGAGCGCCAGACCATTTTGGCCTGTCTAGGTCCATCGTGACAAACGAAACTTGCCCAGCTCGGTCGGGGTCCTATGATGCGATGTAACATCTGCTGGAGTGTGCCGTATTCGGTGTCACATCGAGATCATCCGATCGGCATGTGCGGCGATGCAGTATGAAATCACGAGTCAATAACGTGGCCGACGGTGTGCGCAAATAATGATAGAAGTCGCTTGCAAACAACCGCAGCGATTCTTCAATGTGGACCTTTCGAATTATGTCTGACGGCCTACTACTTGTCGATATTGCTTCGGAAACTTCCCGAAGATCGTCATATCATCAATAAAATATTTCGCTATCGATTTTGGTCGTTGATTGCATGTCTTGTGAGTTTGAAATGGCAACAAACATGAAGAACTGGGAATCCGTGCTGGTGGCCGCAACGTCCACGCTGCACGACGCAATGGCTGTGCTGGATCGTGGTGGGCTGCAGATCGCCGTTGTCGTCGATGAGAGCCGTCGAGTTCTCGGAACACTCACGGACGGCGACATCCGCCGCGCCCTGTTGCGTCAACTGCCAATGGAAACGCCATGCGGTGACATCATGAGTTGTTCGCCCGAGACGGCTTCCGTCTCCGCGTCCAAAGAGGAAGTGCTGGCCCGCATGGAGCGTCGCCGCCTGCTTCAGATTCCTCTGGTGGACGACCAGGGGCGTATCGCCGGCATCCAGACGCTGCAAGACCTGCTGCACAGCCGTCGCAAAAATAATGCGGTTTTTCTCATGGCAGGTGGTTTCGGGAAGCGTCTTCAGCCATTGACGGATCATTGTCCTAAACCGCTGCTCAAAGTCGGGGAAAAGCCGATCCTGGAAATCATTATCGAGAACTTCGTGGCTGCCGGCTTCCGCCGGTTCTTTATCTCAACGCATTACCGTCCAGAGATGATCCGCGAGCGCATTGGTGACGGTAGCCGCTGGAACATCGATGTTGAGTACATCCACGAGGATGAACCTCTGGGGACGGGGGGCGCGCTGGGGTTACTCCCCAAGGAGCGAATCCAGGAGCCGCTGTTCATGATGAACGGAGATTTGCTCACAAACCTGGACTTCAATCGACTGCTTGACTTTCATGAGAGCCACGAAGGTGTGGCCACCATGTGCGTGCGCGAATACGAGCACCGCGTGCCTTACGGAGTGATCGAAAGCGATGGCTTGCGCATCACCTCAATGGTGGAAAAGCCGGCATATCGCTATTTCATCAATGCAGGTATTTATGTGCTTTCGCCGAAAATTCTGAACGATGTCGAGCGAGGCCAGCGTATCGATATGCCCACGCTGCTGGAGCAGCAAATGCTCGCAGACCGTCCCGTGAACATGTTTCCAATCCATGAGTATTGGCTAGACATCGGGCGCATGGAAGATTTTCAACGCGCTCAGGACGAAATCGCGGGGCTCTTCAATGGTTGATGCTCGTATCCTGGCCGTCATCCCAGCGCGAGGCGGGAGCAAACGTCTGCCCCGGAAAAACGCCCGATTGCTGGGGGGAAGACCGCTCATTTCATGGTCCATCGACATTGCGTTGCGCGCCGACGTGTTCTGTGACGTACTGGTTACGACGGACGACGAAGAGCTCGCGAGCATTGGGCGCGCCGATGGCGCGCTTGTGCCTTGGTTGCGCCCCGCAGCATTGGCGACTGACACCGCAACGACTTCGGATGTGTTACGCCACGCACTTGCTTGGTATGAGGCAGAACGCGGGCAGGTGTCTGGTGTCGTCTTGCTTCAGCCCACATGCCCGTTACGCCGAAGCTCGTCGCTGGCGGGCGCATTGGAGCGTTATCTCGCGCAACCGGATGGCGTCGAAAAGCAGACCGTTGTGAGCGTCAGTCCGTGCCCCGTTCCCCCTGAATGGTGCTTTCGGATCGGAGATAGTGATGGTGCCCTGCAGCCGATACTTGGCTGGGGTGAATTGGGCAAACGTTCGCAAGATCTGGCTGCAGCCTTCCGACTCAATGGCTCGCTTTATATCGCGAGCAGCGAGACGATCCATGCGGGGCGCCCACTTGTCGGGCCAGGCTCGGTGGCCTTTCTCATGGAGGGCCGGGAAGAATCGGTAGACATCGATACAGAGGATGACTGGCGCCTCGCTGAGTCTTTTCTGCCCCTCTGAGCGGGAGCCAGGATGTCTCTCGCCAGGTCGACCCTCCTTGTGATGACCAGTCGCATCCTTGTGATGTTTGCCGGACTGGTCGTGTCTGGCGTGGCCGCACACGCCTTGTCGAGCGTGGAGCAAGGATACTTCTTCACATTCTTAAGCATTGCTGCCGCGCAGGCGCTTTTTGAGCTGGGCATCACGAACCTTATCCTGCATCACCTTTCGCATGCTCGCGCGGCGATCGCCGGTGCGGCGAGTGAAGCGGACAAGAAAGAAGCTGTCGATATTGCCGAATCCACACGAGCCTATTCGAAGCGTTACTTCCTGCGAGCCGCAGGGCTTTTCACTGTTGTTGTCGGTTTGGGCGGACTGGTCTTTTTTTTCTGCTCCACTGGTGCTCCGGGCGTGCATTGGCAGGTGCCATGGGCGTTGATGATCGCGGGTACCGCGCTTAGTCTTTTCAACCTGACGCATTACTCGCATCTGGAGGGTTTTGGGCGCCTCGGAGTGTCTTATCGTATAAGGATGACGGCGACAATCATTCTTATCGTGGCCTTCATGCTTGCGGCCTTTTCACTCGGAGGGTTGATGTCGTATCCGCTTGCGCTAATCGCAAGCAATGGCTATGCCTGCCTTGCTCTACACCGGGCTTGCACGGAAGTGAATAAGGAGTTTGGGCTTGGTGGCGACTATCAACTTCGGCCGATCGATATCGGACGAGAGCAACGCAAAATGGCCGTATCGGCGACAGCGGGTTACGTAACGGCAAATACGCTTACTCCATATGCCTTTCACTTCTTCGGCGCAGAGGTTGCAGGTCAGATCGGACTGACAATGTCCATCTTCGCGGCGATTGCGACTGTGGCCATGGCGCGCACTACAGCGGAAGCACCGACTTACGGTCCTTTGATTGCCTCGGGTAAACTGGCCGAGCTCAAAAAGCGATTTCGCAGCACTCTCGCGTTCTCCGTTGCATTGGCTGTCGCGTTAGTAGTTTTGGCACTTGCTGCTAGGCAAATGGGGCTGGCGCTGCTCCCAAAATACGACAATCGAGTGCTGGGAGTGGCGGGCTTCGTCGTGATTGGCTTGCTTATCGTCGCGAACGTCGCCTTATCGGTGACAAGCACTGTGCTGCGGGCGTTCAAGATCGAGCAACTGATGTGGCCATCGCTGCTCGCTGCGATGCTTGTGCTTGTGGCGCAGTTGGCGTTGAGGCTGGACCCAGTGAAATGCCTGGCCGTCTTGGCGGCGTTCAACGGGCTGGTTTTCTATCCCTTCGCTCGTCGTCGACTGACTGCCAAGATTTCTATTTGATATGGACAAAAAGCAAAAGGTAATAGTCTCGTCCGTGAGCGACTGCCGCGAGAAGAACGGCATTGTGACGTTCATGGAGATCCTTGCACGCAACGCAAGCCGCTTCGAGGCCTCTGGTCTGGATCTCGCGTTCGCGAACTACGTCGATCTCCAACATTCCTGCACAGAAGTCGCTACGACTTTGTCGGCGCAAGCGGCGCACCCGACGGCCACTGCCGCGCCGTCGTTGCCGCTTCGGGCCCGCCTCAAGCGCAAGGTGAAAGAGGTGATTCGACAACGTCCATTCCCCGCATTCGCGCTTTTCCTTGGCACTTTGGGCGTGCGCGGTCTGATAACGGCTATCAAGGCACGGCGGTATGACGAACCCGGCTGCGTGCATTTTTATCAGGATTTCCTGACCGCGTCCTTCGGTTGTTTCCTCCATCACAGGACAGCGCGACGGGTCATCATTCTGCACTCCGGTGATGATGCGCTGAGTCAGTTGCTTGTACATTTCCCGGGCATGCAGGGAACGGGGTACGAGCGGCGTGTTCGCCAATGGTTCGATTGGACGTTGCAGCGCCAGCACGCCATCGTAGCGTTGAGCGAAAAATACGCCTCGGATCTTCGTAAAAGCTATCCGAAGCACGAGGTCCAGTGCATTTATAACACTTCGCCGTTCTCCGGAGCGCGCTCCGTTGTCGGCCGCTCCGGTCGGCAGCAAGACCGGATAAAGCTAGTCGCGGTTGGCACGCTCCAGTATCGCAAAGGGTTCGACATGCTCATCAAGGCGGTTGCGTCGATGCCCTCGGCTGAGCGCAACAAGCTGGAAGTGACGATCGTCGGTGGCGGTCCGAGCCACGGGGAGCTGGAGGCACTCATTGACCAGTACGGCCTGAACGACCGCATTACACTTGCAGGCGAGTCACATAATGTCGCATCGTTTCTTCAACCGTCCGACGCCTATATTCTCACCAGCCGCGACGAAGGGCTTCCTATCTCGCTGATAGAGGCTTGTAGCTTTGGCCTACCGATCATTTCGACGCCTGTCGGATCCATTCCGGAGCTGTTCGATGATGCTTCGTGCAAGTTCGCGCATCCTTCGGAGGACAGTATCGCCGACGCGTTGATGGCGTTGTGCACCGGCAAGCTCGATCTGGAAAACCTCTCGCGGCAATCCAAGAAAATCTTCGATTCGAAGATGTCGCTTGAGAAGTTCCTTAGCTCATACATCAATTTGCTTTCCGGCAATCCCGTCGTCAAATTATGAAGCTCGGTCGGTCGCCCGTTCCAGAAATTGCGAACTTGCTCGTCTGGTTCGCACTGCTCGTTTTGCAGGCCACTGATGGTCTTGCGGACGGGTTTGCGACCGTATATTTGCCGATTTCCCTGACGCTGCTGCTGCTCAGACAACTGGCGAGTAAGCGTCCGGCTTTTGACTTGTCCGTCGTCTTCCTGGCAAGCTGCCTCTTCTTCTTCTCGATCGGCATCATCCTTTGGCCGTTTTCGTCGCTCTCGCCGATTGAATTTGCCAGCTTGGTCACGGAGCAATTTACTTGGCAGCAGTTGGATGACGCGGCCATCTGGATTGGTCTGTCCATTGCCATCACGATGGCGACCTTGATGATCCTGTGGCGCACAGCCAGGCACAAACCTCAGCCGGTCACGGTGGAGTTCTTGCGACTGGACGACCCTCGCGCCAAAGGCCTTTACCGGCTGGGTGTGTTTTGTATTCTAATCTCGTTGCCGGCAGTGACGGTGGAACTGATCAATCAGTGGAGATTTATCCAGAGTGTGGGCTACCTTGCCCTTTTCTCGGAGGGAATCGCTGTATCGGCTTCGTCCAAAGCGTTCCTGTATGTATTCAACCTTGGGTTTGGATTAACGCTTGCCTTTGCGAAAAGACGGATGGAATTTTTGCTGCCTGCGGCGTTGTTCCTGGCCGTGGCTACCATTGATTCGCTGAAGGGGGCGCGGGGAGCGCTGCTTGTGCCGCTGCTTTTCGTCGCCTGGTTCTACGTCTCGCGATTCAACATCAGGGTTAGATTACCTGCAGTGGTTATGAGTCTGGCGGTTGTTGTCGCCGTTTTCGCAGTTTTGACTTTCCAGCGAGACTCCAGTTTCGGACAAGGCGATACGCTTCAATTCGCGATTGATGCTTTGGCCTCGCAAGGCCGCTCGTTGCAGATCACCGTGTTGTATCAACAGGTCGCCGACGACGTCGCCCGTTTTGGCGACTTTACCGTGTTCTCGAACCTGTTGATCCCAATTACCGCGATACTCCATCCGGAGATCCGGGACGCCGCACAGTCGATGGACCAGGTGATCTATTCGAACAATCTGAAGCACATCCTGACGTACGTTCTGAATCCGGACTATTACTTCGCAGGTGGCGGTACTGGCGGTGTTTACACGATAGAACTTATTGAAGCCGGTGGGTTTCTTTACGTGCTCTTATCGATAACCCTGGGTTGGTTTCTTGCTTGGATGCCGCGCGCCATGCGGAAGCCGTGGGTGCGTTTCCTGTCTATTTATTTTTTTTCCACGGTCTTTTATCTGCCGAGAGGAGAGTTTTTCGTCAACTCTCTGATTGTCGGTAAAGCACTGTTCCTCTACATGGTAGTGGTGGGGATGTATCGGCTTTTCAGACCACATAAACGCCCGCCGTCGGTGTTGCAGCGTGATGGCGCTTTGGGATCGGATGCGCGAGCATGAGAACGCGTCGCTACTCCATTGCCGATTTGCGACTCGTGTGCGATTACCTTCGCGCGCTGCGCAACGAGATCGCCGTCGATATACGGACAATTGAGTTGAGCGGGCTTGACCCCAGCCGATATGGGAAGCTTCCTCGCCCGTCCCGCTGGATCGCAAAGGTCGGGCGCTTTGCCTTTCTGACTCGCTTGGCCCAGTACGTTATCGGACCTACGTGGCATTTCTTGGGGCCATGGTTGTTTCGACACCAATGTCGCGCCGCGCGCGAGGGCCGGGTTGCGGCTCACAAGGTCGAGTTCGATGCTGCGGGGCAGGTGCTGGCATTCTCCATCCGGGCGCAGGACATTGTCCGCCCGCAACATGTCGATCCCGCACCGAAGCAGTGGATCGAAATGCCGTGGTTACCTTTGAGCGACTTGCCGAGCGGAGCCGAAGTTATTCCGGTGATGTCGCTTCTCGACTCGGCTGAACTGGATCGGTCTCTTTTCCTTGCCACATTGGCGCATCGCGCGCTTTGGCGGCGACGCGGCATGTCCGGTTGGGAGCTGCAGAGCTTCACTGCGTGGCGCTGGTTTCTCATGCGTCTGGCTGTAGACAAGCTGCCGGGGCCGCTGCTTACCGTCGAACATTTCGATCGTTGGGCCGTGCTCGCGGACAGTTCAGTCCGCCAGTCTCGGTACCGTCGACCGACGCGGCGCCTCACGTTGGTTCAGCACGGCTCCGTGAACGCCGACAGCACCCCACCGGGGCTAGGCTTTCATCTGCCGACTCGCCTGAATGCGGTTAGCCATCTGCGTGTCTACTCCGCTGCCGACGCCGAGATATTTAAGGTGCAAATTCTGTCGCGCCACTGTACTGACCGGGGGCTGACCTTGAGCTTCTACAGTCCAAGGGTCAGCTTGACCACGATGACTGCGCCGGGTAGCGCTCCGTCGATCCTGTTTGTGGGCCATCCATTGTGTGAATCGGCGCATTGCGCCTTGCTTGCCGCCTTGCGCAAGGAGGGCGAATGGCAGGTTTTCTACAAGCCCCACCCGACCGCACCCGCGAGCCATCGCGCGCGGGAACTTTCTTGGACGGTGGTAGATGGTCGCGTTGTGTTTCCTCGCGTCGATTTGCTGATCTCGTATCCTTCGACATTGGTGGCAGAATACGCGACCCACGGTATTCCTGCCGTCGTGCACAGCATGGATGTCCGCGTGCCGGAGATCCTCGAAAGAGTTCCCGAGATTATTCACCTGCTAAATTCCCGATACTCCGGTGCGTCAGTATCCCATTCCTGCGAACCGGCCGTAAGCCTCTCTAACGATGATCACTGAAACTGACAAGTCTTATCGCGTCTGCGCGCGTTGCATTATGGACACGTCCGATCCGAACATCCACTTCGACGAACGAGGTCACTGCGACTATTGCAACAACTTCGACGCAACGATTGCGCCCAGCTGGCACACGGACGCCGCCGGAGAACGCCAACTTGCGGAGATGGCCGAGCGAATCCGCCTCGGCGGTAAAGGCCGTGACTTCGACTGCATCATTGGCCTGAGTGGCGGGCTTGATAGCTCCTACGCCGCATACATCGCCAAGGAGAAAATGGGGCTTCGGCCCCTCCTCTTTCACGTAGACGCGGGCTGGAATACCGATCAGGCCGTGGGCAATATCGAGAAGCTGGTCGACGGCCTTGGACTGGACCTATACACAGACGTGGTGAATTGGGAGGCCGTCAAACGCATGCAGGTTGCATTCCTGCGAGCCGGGATTCCCGATCAGGACCTGGTGCAGGACGCCGCATTCTTCTCAGGTCTGTATAAGTTCGCGCGCCGTTACAAAATCAAGCACATCATTACGGGATCCAACTTCTCCACTGAATGTTGTCGCGAGCCTGAGGAATGGGGCGGTTACCTGGGAATTGATAAGACGCTGTTTGGGGATATCTGGAAGCGGTGCGGCGACGGCAAGCCCAATGACGAGTTCCCGTTAGTGGATATTCTGGTCTACAAATTGTGGTACCAGAAGGTGCTGGGCATGAAAGTGCACTTCCCGCTCAACTCAGTACCTTACGTCAAAAAGGACGCGGAGGATGAGCTGGAACGCCGTTTCGGTTGGCGGCGCTTTCAGCATAAGCACCACGAATCGCGCTTCACACGCTTTTATGAGGATTATTGGCTTCCGCGTCGCTTTGGCTACGAGAAGCGGCGCGCCCACTTTTCGAGTCTGATAATGACCGGGCAGATGACGCGCGAGCAAGCACTGGATAGAATTTCACGTCCCGAGATGGACGAGCATTTTCTAAAGCAGGAATTTGAGTATGTCGCTAACAAGTTGGGACTTACAGTCGGAGAACTGCGGCAATTGTTCGAACTCCCAAAGAAGACGTATCGAAACTACAAAAATAAGCGCGATTTAATTGGGTTCGGTGCAAATGTCGTGCGTCGTCTCGGTCTGGAGAAGAGGTATTTTAGATGATCTGCATTGTGGATTATGGTGTGGGCAACATTCAGGCGTTCCTGAATTTGTTCAAACGCCTCGGCGTGGATGCCCGACGCGCGCAAACGGCTGACGCCCTGACCGGCGCCGAGCGTTTGGTCCTCCCGGGAGTGGGCCACTTCGACCATGCTATGCACCGCCTCAACGAGTCGGGCATGCGCTCCAAGCTCGAAGCAATGGTACTGGATGAAGAAGTGCCAGTGATGGGTATTTGCGTCGGCATGCAAATGTTGGCGCAGGGCTCCGATGAGGGGGATTTGCCGGGCCTGAACTGGGTGCCGGGGCGAGTGCGCGCATTCGAGAGTCAGCCGCAAAGCGCACATTTACCCATGCCACATATGGGATGGAACGACTTGCAGCCTCGCTCGGATAGCAAGTTGTTTTCGAGAGGTTTTGAACAACCTCCCCAGTTTTATTTCCTGCATTCCTACTTTTTTGATGCCGACGAGAAGCAGGATGTGGCGGCCACGGCAAACTACGGTCTGGATTTTGACGCTGTGGTCTCGCGTGGTCACATTCATGGGGTCCAATGCCACCCGGAGAAAAGCCACCGTTGGGGTGAGCAACTTCTAAAAAACTTTGTGGAGCTTTGACAGATGTTGCGGCCTCGAATTATTCCCTGCTTGCTGGTGCACCAGGGGGGGTTGGTAAAGACCCAGAACTTCAAAGAACCGAAATATGTGGGCGATCCCATCAACGCTGTCCGGATATTTAATGAAAAGGAAGCCGATGAGTTGATCGTGCTGGATATCGACGCTACGGTAAATAAGCTGGAGCCGGATATTGGCCTGATAGCCAAATTGGCCGCCGAATGCCGCATGCCTCTATGCTACGGGGGCGGAGTCACCACTGCTCAACAGGTGGCACGTATCGTCGACATGGGCGTCGAGAAAGTCGCAGTCAGCGCTGCCGCGATCGCCAACCCGTCGATTTTGACGGAAATGTCAGCCGCGGTTGGCCGTCAATCGGTCGTTGCGGTTCTGGACATTCGAAAACGCAGTGGGCTGTTCGCCAAGGGGTATGAAGTATGTACGCACAACGCTCGAATGAATCACAAGGGCGACCCGATTGTATTGGCGCGGCAGTTGCAGGATGCCGGTGCCGGTGAGATCGTTATCAACTGTATAGACAGAGATGGCCTGATGCAGGGATACGATCTCGAGATGGCGGTGCAGTTCAAAAAGGCATTGAATGTGCCTGTAACCTTTTTGGGCGGCGCGGGGACCCTCGATCATCTCGGCGAGCTGATTGAAAAAGTGGGGGTTGTGGGCGCCGCCGCAGGGAGCCTGTTTGTATTCAAGGGCAAGTACCGTGCGGTCCTGATCAACTATCCGACGCCTGGCCAAAAGATGCAGTTGTGTCATGAAGCCTTGAAAATCAAGCATCAGTAGAGGATTCTTATGTTTGCAAATAAAGTGCTTCTTATTACAGGGGGGACAGGTTCGTTCGGTAATGCCGTATTGCGCCGTTTCCTTGATTCCGATTTGCGTGAAATCCGCGTCTTCAGCCGAGATGAGAAGAAGCAGGATGACATGCGAAAGAAGTACAACAATCGCAAGTTGAAGTTCTACCTCGGTGACGTACGCGATTACCAGTCTGTCATGAATGCGGTGCGCGGAGTTGACTACATTTATCACGCGGCTGCGCTCAAACAGGTTCCCTCGTGCGAGTTTCATCCCTTGGAAGCTGTCAAGACGAATGTGTTGGGTACCGAGAATGTCCTGGAGGCAGCGGTCAACTGCGGTGTGGAACGCGTTGTCGTGTTGAGTACCGACAAGGCGGTGTACCCGATCAACGCAATGGGTACGAGCAAGGCGATGATGGAAAAGGTCGCAGTGGCCAAGTCGCGCACTAGCAACGGGACGGTCATCAATGTCACCCGCTACGGTAACGTCATGTGCTCGCGCGGTTCGGTGATCCCGCTCTTTACCAATCAGATCCGCTCGGGCCAGCCGATCACTATCACCGATCCGGCCATGACGCGCTTCATGATGACGCTGGATGACGCGGTGGATCTGGTCTTCTTTGCTTTCGAACACGGCAAACCTGGCGAGATTTTCGTCCAGAAGGCGCCTGCGGCCACGATCGAGGTGCTGGCAAAGGCGCTGACCGACATGCTGGGCGTCCCGAATCACCCTATCAATGTCATCGGCACTCGCCACGGCGAAAAACTGTTCGAGGTTCTGCTGAGTCGGGAAGAGATGGTCGCGGCAGAGGATCTCGGTGGCTACTATCGAGTGCCGCCGGACTTGCGTGATCTGAACTACGGGAAGTATGTAGAACAGGGCGAGGTGAAGATCTCGGGAGCCGTCGACTACAATTCGCACAACACCGCACGGCTCGACGTTTCGGGCATGCAGGCACTTCTGATGAAGTTGCGCTTCATGCAAGCAACCATGCGTGGAGAGTACGTGGAGGCAGAGGAGTGAAGCGATGAATAGGCTGAATCGTCGCATCCTGGTCACCGGCGCCAACGGGTTTATCGGCAAGAATCTTGTCGTTCGGCTCAGCGAGCTACCCGGCGTCACCGTGTGCACATTTGTGCGCGGCGACGACGTCGAAGCGTTGCCCGATCTGATCGCAAGGGTGGACGCGGTCGTCCACCTTGCTGGAGAAAACCGTCCGTCGGACGACATTGCGTTTGCGCAGGTGAACTTCGGACTGACGTCCGCTTTGTGCGCTTCCATCCAGCGGGAATATGAGATCCAAGGACGACGCGTTGCTTTGATACTGGCATCTTCGACGCAAGCGGAGCTCGACAATCCATACGGGCGCAGCAAGCTTGCGGCGGAACAGGCGGTGGAGAAACTGTTTCATTCAAGCGGCAACCCGTGTGTGATATTTCGCCTTCCTGGCGTGTTCGGGAAATGGTGCAAACCGAATTACAATTCTGTTGTGGCAACGTTTTGCCACAACATCGCTCGAGATTTGCCGATCCAGATCAACGATCCGGCGGCCGAATTGCGACTGGCCTACATCGATGATGTAGTGACCGCGTTGCTGGCCGCGCTCGACGCGCCTGCTGCCGACTGCGTGCGAGCCACCGTGAATCCGGAGTACACGATCAGTCTCGGGGAGCTCGCCGCCCAGATCCGCGCCTTCCGTAATTGCCGCTCCTCTCTGATGAGCGAGCGCGTCGGTACGGGGCTCGTCAGAGCGCTTTACGCGACGTATGTAAGCTATTTGCCAGAGGAAAAGTTCGCGTACGAGCTTGTACAGCACGCCGATCCTCGGGGCGTATTCGTGGAAATGCTGAAGACGCCGGACAGTGGCCAGTTCAGTTACTTCACCGCCCACCCTGGCATCACCCGAGGCGGGCACTACCACCACACGAAAACGGAGAAATTCCTTGTTATCAAGGGAGAAGCCTTGTTCCGCTTCAGGCACCTGCTCACAAACGAATTGATTGAACTACGCACCAGTGGCGTAAAACCCCAGGTCGTCGATACGATTCCGGGTTGGTCCCATGACATAACGAATGTCGGAAGCGACGAGATGATTGTCATGCTATGGGCCAATGAGAACTTTGACCGGCAAAAGCCGGATACCGTGGCCAGCAAAGTTTAACGAATGAGAAAGCTTAAAGTTATGTCGATTGTCGGTACGCGACCGGAGATCATCCGACTGTCGCGGGTGCTGGCTGCGCTTGACATGCACACCGATCATACGTTGGTGCATACCGGTCAGAACTATGACTATGAACTGAACCAGGTATTTTTCGACGATCTAGGCGTGCGCAAACCTGACTTCTTCCTGAACAGTGCGGACGGCAGCACGGGGGCCGCCAATACCATCGGCAACCTCATTACCGCTGTGGACGGCGTACTGGCCCAGGTGAAACCCGAAGCCGTGCTTGTGTTGGGTGACACCAACAGTTGTTTGTCTGTGATTCCGGCCAAACGGCACAAAGTGCCCATCTTCCATATGGAAGCCGGAAATCGTTGCTTCGATCAGCGTGTGCCCGAGGAGACTAATCGTCGCATTGTGGACCACACGGCGGACATCAATCTGACGTATAGCACCATTGCTCGTGACTATTTGCTGCGTGAAGGTTTGCCGCCCGACCAGATCATCAAGACGGGCAGCCCGATGTACGAGGTACTGCACCACTACTTACCGCAGATCAATGCGTCCGACGTGCTGACTCGCCTTGGTTTGTCGCCGGAGCAGTATTTCGTCGTAAGCGCCCACCGTGAAGAGAACATCGAATCGGAAAAATCGTTTGCCAGGTTGGTAGCAGTGCTCAACGCGGTGGCCGAAGATTATGGGATGCCAGTCGTAGTGTCGACGCATCCGCGCACTCAAAAGCGAGTGGACGCTACCAATACGCGATTCCATTCCTTGGTACGCTTGATGAAGCCTCTGGGCTTCCACGATTACGTGAATCTGCAAATTCGGGCAAAGGCGGTCCTGTCTGACAGTGGCACAATCAACGAGGAGTCGTCCATTCTGAATTTCCCCGCGCTCAATTTGCGCGAGGCGCATGAGCGTCCGGAAGGCATGGAGGAGGCGGCTGTGATGATGGTGGGTCTGGAGGTAGAGCGCGTACGCCAAGGCCTGAATATTTTGCAAACTCAGCCTCGAGGCGCTGCTCGGGGACTGCGCCCAGTCGCCGACTACAGCATGCCGAATGTCAGCGAGAAGGTGGTTCGCATCATCCACAGCTACACAGATTACGTAAATCGCGTAGTGTGGAAGAAATATTGAGCTGAATCGATGCGCATTGCACTGATCGCGGATACCTTCCCGCCGTTCCGCACATCCGGCGCAGTACAGCTGCGCGATCTTTCCCGAGAGTTTGCGCGCCAGGGGCACGCACTGACCGTCTTGTTGCCGGCAACCGATCAGACTGAATCGTGGAAGTTAGAAAACGCTGATGGTGTGCAGATATTGCGCCTGAAAGCTCCTCGCACGAAAGATATTGGCTATGTGCGCCGAACGCTGGCAGAGTTCGCCATGCCGTTCGCGATGCTGCGACAATTGCGAAAAAGCCCTTTCGCAAACGAACGATGGGACGGAGTCGTCTGGTACGCCCCGTCGATTTTTCACGGTCCTTTGGCGAGTGTGCTCAAGAGATCGAGCGGTTGCAAGGGCTACCTGATTATCCGCGACATCTTCCCTGAATGGGCTGTGGATATGGGCTTGATGGGACGCGGTTTGCCATATCGGCTGTTCGATGCGGCGGCGCGATACCAGTATTCGGTCGCCGACGTGATCGGGGTGCAGACGCCAGGCAATCGAAAGTACTTCGCGCGCTGGATAGAGCACAAGGGGCGTAGGCTGGAGGTGCTGCAGAACTGGCTCGATCAGCCTGCATCACGGCGATGCTCGATTCGAATCGATGAAACGCCGCTCGCGGGCCGTAAGGTGCTCGTGTACGCCGGCAACATGGGTGTCGCCCAAGGTATGGACATTCTGCTGGATTTGGCGGATAAGCTGCGTTTCCGGTCCGATATCGGGTTCCTGTTTGTCGGACGGGGAAGCGATGCGGCGAGGCTGAGGCAAGCGGCGCAAATGCGGCGGCTTGACAACGTTGCCTTCTTTGATGAGATTCATCCAGACGAGATCCCTGATCTATACGCCCAGTGCAGTGCGGGCATCGTGGCACTCGATCCTCGGCACAAGTCACATAACATCCCCGGTAAATTCCTGACTTACATGCAGAGTGGCTTGCCCGTGCTTGCCAGCGTCAATGCCGGTAACGACCTTGCGCAACTGATTCGTGACGAACAGGTCGGACAGGTGTGTGAGAGCCACTTGGTCGAAGATCTGTTGCGATTGACAAACGCGTTGCTCGCCCAGATTGACGAGGATATAGGGCTGGCGGACCGCTGCGGTCACTTGTTCAGGCGACAGTTTTCTGTGGAGAAGGCGGTGCAGCAAATTGTGGCAGCGTTAACGGCGCGGGGCGATAACGATTTGCCATGAGAATTTTCAGCGCTGAATACTTGGACGAGTTGTCTGGACAGGCTGAGAAGAGCGCACGCCGGCGGCAGCATCGCAACGTTCACCTCGACTACAGCGAGCCCTGCCAGCGGTTGTTCAATGCCATTGAGCCTGGCAGTTATATCCGACCTCATCGACATACCTCCGATCCCAGGGACGAGCTTTTGATTGCCGTTCGTGGACAAATGGCCTTGGTGACGTTCAATGAGTCGGGAGACGTTGTCGGGGTCCTGCGCTTCGGTTCGGAAAGGTACGGCGCGCGGCTGGCTATAGGCGCAGAAGTCCCTGCCCATATTTGGCATACGGTGGTCGCCCTGGAGCCGGGTAGCGTGTTGCTGGAGATAAAGGCGGGGCCGTTCGATCCCGATCGACCTAAGGATTTGGCGATTTGGGCGCCCGAGGAAGGGACCGCGAGCGCCGGGCAGTTCCTCCGGCAATTGATTTCGAGGATTGGTTCATGAATGTGTTGGTTGTCGGGGGAGCTGGCTACATTGGCTCGCACATGGTCAAAATGCTTGGCCAACGGGGATGCAACGTCACGACGCTGGACGATCTTTCGTCCGGACATCGGGACGCCGTGCTGACGGGAGATTTTGTGCAAGGAAACTGTGGTGACCAGCAGACGCTGGACGCCCTGCTCTCGCGTGGATTCGATGCAGTGATGCACTTCGCCTCGTTCATTCAGGTGGGCGAGTCGGTTCAGTACCCCCAAAAGTACTATCAGAACAATTTTGCAAACACGCTCGCTTTGCTGAATGCAATGCGCGCGCATGGCGTTAAGCGATTTATCTTTTCTTCTACCGCAGCTACGTTCGGCGAGCCACAGTACACGCCTATCGACGAACGCCATCCCCAGCAACCAATCAATCCTTATGGCCGAACCAAATTGATGGTCGAGCAGTTGCTCGCCGACTATGATAAAGCGTACGGCATGAAGGCCGTTTGCCTGCGCTATTTCAATGCCGCAGGGGCTGACCCTGAAGGACAATTGGGTGAAAGGCACGATCCGGAAACGCATCTGATCCCGTTAGTGCTCCAAGCAGCCTCCGGTCGTCGCGCGAATATTTCCGTCTTTGGTCGCGATTACGACACCCCCGATGGTACTTGCATTCGGGATTACATCCACATTGAAGACCTCTGCTCCGCGCACTGGCTGGGCTTGCTGTCGCTGATGGACGGCGCCAATAGTCAAGCCTATAATCTGGGCAACGGGAGCGGTTTTTCTGTGCAGGAAGTGATCGATACCGCTGAACGGGTGACTGGCCGCAAGATTTCCGTCGCGAACGGCCCGCGTCGTGAGGGTGATCCGGCGCGCCTTGTCGCCGATTCTCGCCGCGCTCGCGAAGCGCTTGGATGGCAGCCGCGATTTGCCGAATTGGCGACCATCATCGAGCATGCTTGGCGCTGGGAGAATCGCCTCCGATAACGTTGGCAAGGGAGGTCCGCCTGGGCCTGTCAGTAATTTCGTGTTCAAGGCATATGATGCTCCCAAGGAGAATGTATGCCTCGCAAACCGAAAGCCCCGCTGGCAGAGCTGCCGGCAATTCCCGCCGAGCTGCTTGAGCAGTTCGGCAATGGTCCGATGACGGCCGAAGCCATCAATGCCGCGACCATGGCGCTCAAGAAGGCGCTCATCGAACGCGCCCTGGGCGGCGAGATGAACCA